>NZ_AOSQ01000016.1:0-98474 GCF_000349605.1 Kocuria sp. UCD-OTCP | reverse complement strand
GGGGTCGCCGGCACCACGAACCTCGTCAAGGTGCACCGCGTGGGCGACGTCGCCGACGCCGGGGAGCTGCTGGGCAGCGGGCAGCGGCGCGAGCGCGTGGGACCGTGGCGGGAAGGGTGAGCAGCCCCCCGGCCATGACCCCCGAGGAGCACTCCCGGGACCTGCGCGAGCACGGGGTCCCCGAGGAGCTGCACGCCGCCTTCCCCGGTCACGGGATGGGTGGTCTGGCCCGGGCGATGGGCATCCGGTTCACGGAGCTCACGCCCGGGCGGGCGGTCGCCACGATGCCGGTCGAGCCGAACACGCAGCCGGGCGGGATCCTGCACGGGGGGGCGCACTGCGTCCTCGCCGAGACGCTCGCCTCGACCGCGGCGAGCGTGCACGCCGGTCCGGGGCGGTACGCGGTGGGTGTCGACGTCAACGCGACGCACCAGCGCGGCGTGGCCTCCGGGACGGTCACCGGCACGTGCACGGCGCTGCACCTGGGCGCCACGCTCACCGTCCACGAGGTCGTGATGACCGACGAGCGGGGGCGGCGGCTGTCCACCGCCCGGGTCACCAACCTGGTGCGGGAGCGGGGCGCCGCGGGCTGACGGCACGGGGGTGGGACGAGAAGACCCCGGACCGAGAGGTCCGGGGTGCTGGTGCCCAAGGTGGGACTCGAACCCACACTCCAGGGGAACCGCATTTTGAGTGCGGCGCGTCTGCCAATTCCGCCACTTGGGCCTGCGGTCGCAGTCCGCGCCGCCTCGGGAGGGCGGCTCCTGCGCTCGACCACTCTACAACAGTTATAGGCTGGGGCTGATCGGACGGAATGCGCGGCGCCGGGCAGTCTGGCGCCGCCGGCCCCGCCGCCCGCGCGGCGCGGGCAACGACGCACCAGCAGCCAAGGAGTCAGCGTGACGGAGCAGCCGAACCCCTCCCCGGCGGAGGAGCCCGAGACCCGCGACGACCTGTCCGGCGAGGCGGCGGAGAACGACCTGCGCCCGGCCCGCCGGGTGGTGGTCGCCGAGGACGAGACCCTGATCCGCCTGGACATCGTGGAGATGCTCCAGGATGCGGGCTACGAGGTGGTCGCGGAGGCCGACAACGGCCAGCGCGCCGTGGAGCTCGCCCGCGAGCACCGCCCCGACCTCGTGCTCATGGACGTGAAGATGCCCGTCCTCGACGGGATCACCGCGGCGGAGCAGATCGCCTCGGACCGGATCGCCCCGGTGGTCCTGCTGACGGCCTTCAGCCAGCGGGAGCTCGTGGAGCGGGCCCGCGAGGCGGGGGCCATGGCCTACGTGGTCAAGCCGTTCACGGTGGACGACCTCGTGCCCGCCATCGAGATCGCGATCTCCCGCGCCGAGGAGATCGCCGCGCTCGAGCGCGAGGTCTCGGACATGAAGGAGCAGTTCGCCACCCGCAAGCTCGTGGAGCGCGCGAAGTCGCTGCTGACCACCAAGATGGGCCTCACCGAGCCCGAGGCGTTCCGCTGGATCCAGAAGACCTCCATGGACCGCCGGCTGTCCATGCGGGAGGTCGCCGAGGCCATCATCAACCAGGTCGCCTGAGCGCACCGTCCGGCCGCGCCGGCTGACCCGCCGGGCCCTGGCGGACCGCCGGTCCCGGCTCCCGCCCGGCCCTAGGATGGGTCCGTGGAGAAAACGACGCAGCACACGCAGACCGACCCGAGCCCCGAGACCGCTGTCCGCACGGTGACCGTCGGGACCGACACCGACCACCCCGTCGACGTCGAGATCCCCCACCCGGTCTCCCGGCCCGAGCGCAAGCTGCTGCTGGTCGACGGCCACTCCCTGGCCTTCCGCGCGTTCTTCGCGCTGTCCCGCGCCGCGGAGTACGGCGGCGGGCCCGCCTTCGTGACCTCCGACGGCCGGCACACCGAGGCCGTCTACGGCTTCGTGAACACGCTCGTGAAGCTGATCCGCGAGCAGAAGCCCACCCACCTGGTGGTCTCCTTCGACCTCGACGGCCCCACCCTGCGCTCCCAGGAGTACGAGGAGTACAAGGGCGGACGGGACGAGACGCCCGAGGAGTTCCACGGGCAGGTCCCGCAGATCCGCCGGATCCTCGACGCCCTGGGCGTGCCCGTGGTCACCGCCGAGGGCCACGAGGCCGACGACGTCCTCGCCACCCTCGCCCGCCGCGGCGCCGAGCAGGACTACGAGGTGCTGGTCTTCTCCGGGGACCGGGACGCCTTCCAGATGATCGACGAGCACGTCACGGTGGTCTACCCCGGGCGCACCCCGTCCGACCTCAAGCACATGGACGCCGCCGCCGTGGTGGAGAAGTACAAGGTGCCGCCCCAGCACTACCCGGACCTCGCGGCCCTGACCGGGGAGCAGGCCGACAACCTCCCCGGGATCCCCGGCGTGGGCGCGGGGTTCGCGGCCAAGTGGATCCTCGCCTACGGCGGCGTCGACGCGATCCTCGCGCACGCGGACCGCGTCAAGGGCAAGAAGGGCGAGGCGCTGCGCGAGCACCGCGCCGACGTCGAGCGCAACCGCCGGCTCAACCGCCTGATCACCGATCTCGCGCTGGACGTCGACCTCGCCGACGCCGGCCTGCCCGTGCCCGACGCCCAGGCGGTGGGGGAGGTCTTCGACGACCTCGAGTTCGGCGACGGCCTGCGCAACCGGCTCTTCGACGCCTTCGGGCGCCCCGCCGAGGAGGCGGCCCCGCCGGCCGACCTCGGCCTGGGCGAGGTGGAGCGCCCCGGCACCGCCGAGGACCTCGAGCAGTGGCTGGCCGGCGGGGAGGGCCCCGTGGTGCTGCACGCCCTGCACCGCGACGACGACCCCGTGCTGCCGGGCGCCCGCGAGCTCTCCGGAGTGGTCCTCGCCCGCGGCGGCCACCAGCCGTCCGCGCTGTTCCTGGACCTCGCGGCCGCCGACTCCGACCTCGAGTCCGCACTGGCCCGCTGGCTGGCCGACGCGGACTGGCCCAAGATCGTGGACGGGCTCAAGGACGTCTGGAAGTCCCTCGCGGTGCGCGGCCTGCCGCTGGCCGGGGTCGTGGACGACCCCCAGCTCTCGGCCTACCTGCTGCAGCCGGCGCGGCGCAGCTACGAGCTCCCCGCGCTGCTCGAGGACCGGCTGGGCCTGGCGGTGGCCCCCGCCGCGGACGGCCCCGCCGCCGAGGGGCAGCAGCAGCTCGCCCTGGACGCCGAGCCCTGGCCCGCCCCGGCGGTGCTCCGGCGGGAGGCGGAGCTGGCGGTCGCCACCGTCCAGCTCTCCGAGCACCTGTTGGAGAAGCTGGCCGAGACCCACCAGACCGCCCTCCTCACGGACCTCGAGCTGCCCCTGGCCGTGGTGCTGGGCCGGATGGAGCTCGCCGGGATCGCCGTGGACCCCGAGGGGGTGCAGGTCCTGCTCGACGACTTCGCCCGGGTGATCGAGCAGGCGCAGCAGGAGGCGCACGCCCAGATCGCGGAGCCCGTGAACCTCGGCTCCACCAAGCAGCTGCAGCAGGTGATGTTCGAGGAGCTGGGGCTGCCGAAGACCAAGAAGATCAAGTCCGGCTTCACCACCGATGCCGACGCCGTGGCGGAGCTGCTCACCCGCACCGACCCGGACTCCAAGGGGCACCGCTTCCTCGCCGGCCTGCTGGCCTACCGGGACGCCAACAAGCTCCGCCAGACCGTCGAGGGCCTGCAGAAGGCCATCGCCGAGGACGGCCGCGTGCACACCACCTACATGCAGAACGTCGCCGCCACCGGCCGGCTGTCCTCCACCAACCCCAACCTGCAGAACATCCCCGTGCGCACCGAGGAGGGCCGCCGCATTCGCGGGCTGTTCGTGGTCGGGCGCCCGGAGGACGGGCGGGCCTACGAGCAGCTGCTCACCGCCGACTACTCCCAGATCGAGATGCGCATCATGGCGCACCTGTCCGGGGACGAGGCGCTGATCGAGGCGTTCCGCAGCGGCGAGGACCTGCACCGCTTCGTCGGCTCGAAGATCTTCGGCGTGGCCCCGGAGGAGGTCACCGCGCCCATGCGCTCCAAGGTCAAGGCCATGAGCTACGGGCTGGTCTACGGGCTGAGCTCCTTCGGGCTCTCCAAGCAGCTGCGGATCCCCGTCGACGAGGCCCGCACCCTGATGAGCGACTACTTCACCCGGTTCGGGGCGGTGCGCGACTACCTGCGCGGCGTCGTGGAGCAGGCCCGCGAGGACGGCTACACGGCCACGATCGACGGCCGCCGCCGGTACCTCCCGGACCTCTCCAGCGACAACCGGCAGCTGCGCTCCATGGCCGAGCGCGCCGCCCTCAACGCCCCCATCCAGGGCTCGGCCGCCGACATCATCAAGAAGGCGATGCTCGGGGTGGACCGGCGCTTCGCCGACGAGGGCCTCGGCTCCCGGATGCTCCTGCAGGTCCACGACGAGCTCGTGGTGGAGGTCGTGCGCGGGGAGCGCGAGACCGTGGAGCGGGTGCTGCGCGAGGAGATGGGCGGCGCCGCCGAGCTGTCCGTGCCGCTGGAGGTCAACGTCGGCGCGGGCCGCTCCTGGCACGAGGCGGCCCACTGACCGGCCGGACCGGCGCCCCGGCCGGCCCGCTCCCCGACCCCACCGCGAACGAGGAACCCACCATGGACCCCCAGCACGACGCTCCGACGACACCGTCCACCCCCGGCACCGTGACCGAGTCCTACTCGGCCGGCGGGCACGACTACACCTTCGCGGAGTTCGGCGTGGGCCCCGGCGGCGTCGCGGCCAACCCGGCCGCCGTGGAGTGGGTGCGGGCCATCCGGCAGGGCTTCCACCAGGCGGAGCCGACCGACGAGACCCTCGAGCGCACCCTGTCCTGGATGCACGCCGAGCGGGTGCGGCTGCGGGCGGCGTACCCGCACGCCGTGCCGGAGGCGGCACTCCCCACCCGGCGGCCCGTGGCGACCTTCACCTCCTGGGAGGGCTCGCTCAACGCGGGCCGCGGCCGGCTGCTGCGGGCCCGGCTCATCTCCGAGGTCACCGTGCGGCCCACGCACAGCCGCCGCGGGCTGCTGCGCCGGCTCATGACGGGAGAGCTCGACCGCGCCCGGCGGGACGGCTACCCCGTGGCGCTGCTGACCGCGACCGAGGCCACCATCTACGGCCGGTTCGGGTTCGGCGCGGCCACGTTCAACCGCGAGGTCACCGTGGACGCCACGACCCGCCTGCAGCTCAAGGCCCCGACCGTGGGCAGCGTGGAGATGGCCGACGGTGAGGCGGTGCGCCAGCTCGCCCCCGTGCTCTTCCAGCGCTTCCACGAGAGCTCCCACGGGTCGGTGAGCCGGGTGGCCTACCACTGGCCCGAGTACACGGGGGAGTACGCCATCACCCCGCAGAAGGCGGACCCCGAGGTGCGCTGCGCCGTGCACTACGACGACGCGATGCGCCCGGACGGCTACGTGACCTACCGGTTCGAGCCCAACACCTCCTACCCGCTGACCCTGACGGTGCTCGACCTCGTGGGCGCCTCCCCGGACGTGTCGATCGCCCTGTGGGAGTTCGTGACCTCCCTGGACCTCGTGGACCAGGTCCGCTTCGGCCGCGCCCCCGTGGAGGACCCGCTGGTGTGGGCGATGGCGGACCGGGCCAAGTACCGCGTCACCGCGGAGTCCGACAAGGTGTGGGTGCGGGTCCTGGACCCCGCCGCCGCGCTGGAGGCCCGCCCGTACACTTTCCGCGGGCGGATCGTGATCTCCCTCGTGGACTCGATGGGCTACGCCGACGGCGTCTGGGCACTGGACACCAGCAGCGGCACGCCCGTGGTCGAGCGGCTGGGCGACCGGCCCCGCACCGCCGACGACGACGCCGGGCGGTCGGTCCCCGCGGTGGAGCTGCCCGACGGGGCCGACGTGGCGATGCGGGTGGACGTGCTCGGGTCCCTGTACCTCGGGGCGGTGAAGGCGAGCACCCTCGCGCAGGCGGGACTGATCGTGGCCCGGGACGAGGACGCGCTGCGGGACCTGCAGGACTTCATGGAGACCCCGACCGCCCCGTACGGCGTCACACAGTTCTGAGCCCGCGCGGCACGGCGGGTCGCGTGTTGCGCCCCTTTTCCTCCGTCCGTAGACTGACCCGGTGCGTGCTCTGCACGTGCCCTGTCCAGCAATCCTTCGGAACGGCCGCGGTCCGGCCGGACAATCTCCGTTCCGACTGATCACAAACTATCCCCATCGGAGCCCCTACTACATGACCACCACCACCCCGCAGGTTGCCGTCAACGACATCGGGTCCGCCGAGGACTTCCTCGCCGCTGTCGACGCGACCATCAAGTACTTCAACGACGGCGACCTCGTCGAGGGCACCGTCGTCAAGGTCGACCGCGACGAGGTCCTTCTCGACATCGGCTACAAGACCGAGGGCGTCATCCCGTCCCGCGAGCTGTCCATCAAGCACGATGTCGACCCGGACGAGGTCGTGACCGTGGGTGATGAGGTCGAGGCTCTGGTCCTCACCAAGGAGGACAAGGAAGGCCGCCTGATCCTGTCCAAGAAGCGGGCTCAGTACGAGCGCGCCTGGGGCGACATCGAGAAGATCAAGGAGGACGACGGCGTCGTCACCGGCACCGTCATCGAGGTCGTCAAGGGCGGTCTCATCCTCGACATCGGCCTGCGCGGCTTCCTCCCCGCCTCCCTCGTCGAGATGCGCCGCGTGCGCGACCTCGCGCCGTACATCGGCCAGCAGATCGAGGCGAAGATCATCGAGCTGGACAAGAACCGCAACAACGTGGTTCTGTCCCGCCGTGCCTGGCTCGAGCAGACCCAGTCCGAGGTCCGCTCCAACTTCCTGCACAAGCTCGAGAAGGGCCAGGTCCGCACGGGCACGGTCTCCTCGATCGTCAACTTCGGTGCCTTCGTGGACCTGGGCGGCGTCGACGGCCTCGTGCACGTCTCCGAGCTGTCCTGGAAGCACATCGACCACCCCTCCGAGGTCGTCGAGGTCGGCCAGGAGGTCACCGTCGAGGTCCTGGACGTCGACATGGACCGCGAGCGCGTCTCCCTGTCGCTGAAGGCGACCCAGGAGGACCCGTGGCAGCTGTTCGCCCGCACCCACGCCCTCGGGCAGGTCGTGCCGGGCAAGGTCACCAAGCTCGTCCCCTTCGGCGCGTTCGTGCGCGTCGAGGACGGCATCGAGGGCCTGGTGCACATCTCCGAGCTGGCCCAGCGCCACGTGGACATGGCCGAGCAGGTCGTCTCCGTGGGCGACGAGCTGTTCGTCAAGGTCATCGACATCGACCTGGACCGCCGCCGCATCTCGCTGTCGCTCAAGCAGGCCAACGAGGGCGTGGACCCGGACTCCACCGAGTTCGACCCGGCCCAGTACGGCATGGCCGCCGAGTACGACGACCAGGGCAACTACAAGTACCCCGAGGGCTTCGATCCCGAGACCAACGAGTGGATCGAGGGCTACGAGACCCAGCGCGCCGCCTGGGAGCAGCAGTACGCCGACGCCCAGTCGCGCTGGGAGGCGCACAAGGAGCAGGTCCGGAAGTCGATCGCCGAGGACGCCGAGGCCGCTGCCGGCGGCACGACGAGCTCCTCGTCCTCGTCCTCCTCCTCGTCCGCGCCGGCCCCGACCAGCTACTCCTCCGAGGCCCCGGCCGCCGACTCCGGCACCCTGGCCTCCGACGAGGCCCTGGCCGCTCTGCGCGAGAAGCTGACCGGAGCCTGATCCGACAGGCACCGCCAGGCCGTTCCGCACGGCGCTGACCACGACGGCCCCCACCCTTCGCAGGGCGGGGGCCGTCGTGCTGTCCCCGGGGCCGCCGGACCGGCCGGGCGCCGCTCAGGGCCGGCTGCCGGCGGGGGTGTCCACCCAGTCCGTGCCGACGGGCCGCAGGACACCGGCGCCGGCGGTCAGCGAGGCCACGCGGGAGTGCAGCGCGGCGACGGCCGCGTCGTCGTCGGGCAGGGCGAGGCCCAGCTCCGCGCCGGCCGCCCCGTAGGCGGTGTCCAGGACTGTGGTCCCGGCCGCGCGCAGCTCGTTCTCGATCCGGCCCGCGTCCGCGTGGGAGGCGGGGAGCCGGTAGAGGCGCTGCCGCCGGCGGACCACCAGGGACGCGCCGTCGAGGGCCTGGGACACGGCCTCGGAGTAGGCCCGGACCAGCCCTCCGGCGCCGAGCAGGGTGCCGCCGAACCAGCGGACCACCACGGCGCTCACGTCCGAGAGGTCGGTGACGTCCCGGCCGGCCGCGTCTGTGGCGGTGCGCCGCAGCACGAGGGCCTCGAGCATCGGCAGACCCGCGGTGCCCGCGGGTTCGCCGTCGTCCGAGGAGCGCTGCACGTCCCGGTCCGGGCCCAGGACGAACGCCGAGCAGTGGTGGCGGGCGTCGTGGAATCCGCGCCGCAGCTCCTCGGCCAGGGCCCGGGCCTCGGCCTCCGTGGGCGCCCGGCGCAGCACCGCCAGGAAGCGGGAGCGCTTGATCTCCAGCTCGGCCACCGCCTCCGTGCCCGCGGCGAGCGTCGTGTACCGGGTCGCGCGGCTGAGCAGGGGGTCCGGGTCCATGCTCCCCACTCTAGGCCGGGCCCCGCGCGCCCTCGACGGGACCGGGACGGGGTGCTAGACAGGGGAGCAGCCGCGACCGAGGGAGCAGACATGCGCATCGCCGACACCTCCGACCTCTGGTGGAAGCAGGCGGTCGTGTACTGCGTGGACGTCGAGCGGTTCCTGGACACGGACGGCAACGGCGTCGGCGACATCGCCGGGCTGGCCGAGAGGGTTGACTACCTGGCGGAGCTCGGCGTCACCTGCCTGTGGCTCATGCCGTTCTACCCTTCGCCCAACCGGGACGACGGCTACGACATCACCGACTTCTACGGCGTCGACCAGCGGCTGGGCAGCTTCGGCGACCTCGTGGAGCTCGTCCGCACCGCCCAGGACCGCGGTCTGCGGGTCATCGCCGACCTCGTGGTCAACCACACCTCCGACCAGCACCCGTGGTTCCAGGCCGCCCGCTCGAGCACGGACAGCCCGTACCGCGACTACTACGTGTGGCGGGCCGACGAGCCGCCGGACACCTCCGGGAAGGCCGTGTTCCCCGACCAGGAGGGCGGCATCTGGACCCGGGACGAGATCACCGGGCACTGGTACCTGCACCGCTTCTACCGCCACCAGCCGGACCTCAACCTCTCCCACCCCAAGGTGCGGGACGAGATCGCGAAGATCGTCGGGTTCTGGCTGCACCTGGGCCTCGACGGCTTCCGCGTGGACGGGATCCCCCAGCTGCTCACGCTGGCGCAGGGCGACGACTTCGAGAACCAGGGCGGGTTCACGGACCCGCACGGGTTCCTGCGCTCGCTGCGCAGGTTCGCCAACCGCCGCAACGGCCGGGCCGCCCTGCTGGGCGAGGTCAATCTGCCCTACCAGCAGCAGCTCGAGCTGTTCGGCACGGAGGACGCGGGGGAGCTGACCATGATCTTCGACTTCGTGGCCATGCAGAACCTCTACCTCTCGTTGGCCCGCCGGGACGCCGGGCCGCTGGCGACCGCCCTGAAGAACCGGCCCCGCATCCCGCAGGACGCCCAGTGGGCCAACTTCGTGCGCAACCACGACGAGCTCACCCTCGATCAGCTCTCCGCGTCCGAGCGGGAGGAGGTCTTCGCCGCCTTCGGGCCCGAGGAGCGCATGCAGATCTACGGCCGGGGCCTCACCCGGCGGCTGCCGCCCATGCTGGACGGGGACCGGCAGCGCATCCGGATGGTCTACTCGCTGCTCTTCTCCCTGCCGGGCACCCCGGTGCTGTACTACGGCGAGGAGATCGGCATGGGCGAGAATCTCGCCGCCGAGGGCCGCATGGCCGTCCGCACGCCCATGCAGTGGACCTCCGGGCGCAACGGGGGGTTCTCCTCCGCCGGCGCCGAGGACCTCTCCGGCCCCGTCGTCGAGGGGGAGTTCGGCCCCGCGGCCGTGAACGTGGCCGACGCCAAGCGGGACCCGGACTCCCTGCTGAACTTCGTCACCACCCTGGCCCGCCGCTACCGCGAGTGCACCGAGCTGGCCTGGGGGCCCGCCGAGGTCCTGGACCAGCCGCGGCGGGAGGTCCTCGCCCACCGGTGCTCGTGGGAGGGCTCCGGCATCGTGGCGCTGCACAACTTCTCCGCCGAGCCCACCACGGTGCCGCTGCGGCTGCCGGACGAGGAGGAGGGCACCGAGCTGCTGGACCTGCTGGGCAGCGGGACGTGCACCCTCGACGCCGACTCCTCGGCCGAGCTGGCCCTGGAGGGCTACGGGTACCGCTGGCTGCGGGTGCAGCGGGCGCACGGGCCCGGCACGCTGCCGGACGTCATGACCACCGTGGCCGGGGCCGGGGAGGCCTGAGCGCCCGGCGGGGCGCGGCCGGGACCGGCCGATAGCATGGTCCCATGCTGACCATCGGACTCACCGGCGGGATCGCCTCGGGCAAGTCCACGGTCTCCCGGCGGCTCATGGAGCTCGGGGCCACCGTGGTCGACGCCGACGCGATCGCCCGCGCCCTGCAGGAGCCGGGCCGGCCCGGTCTCGAGGGGATCGTGGAGGAGTTCGGACCCTCCGTGCTGACCCCGGACGGCCGCCTGGACCGGGCCGCGCTCGGCGCCCGCGTGTTCGCGGACCCGGAGGCGCGCGCCCGGCTCAACGCGATCATCCACCCCCTCGTCCGGGCGGAGGCGGAACGGCTCGCGGCCGGGGCCGGGGAGGACTCCGTCCTGGTCGAGGACATCCCGCTGCTCGTGGAGACCGGCCAGCACGGGCGCTTCGACCTCGTTCTCACGGTCCAGGCCCCGGTGGAGGAGCGCGTGCGGAGGATGGTCGAGGACCGCGGCATGACGGAGGCCGACGCCCGCGCCCGGATCGCCGCCCAGGCCACCGACGAGGAGCGGGCCGCCGTCTCCAGCACCGTGCTGGTCAACGACGGCACCGTGCAGCGCCTGCTCGACCGCGTGGACGCGTGGTGGGAGTGGCACGTGGAGCCGCGCCTGGCGTCCACGCCGTCCCGGGAGTGAGCCTCCACCTCAGGACGACCACGCGGTAGGGTCGTAGCAACCAGAACGCACCACCGACGCACACGACCGACGCACACAACCGAGACACGGCGGCCGTCCGCTCGTCCGAGGCCGGGGGCAGCCGGGGAAGCACGGCGATGCTGAACAGACTGCACGACTCCCTGCGACTGCGGACCAGTCCCACCATCTTCTTCGGCTCCGCGCTGGTGATCGCCGCGTTCGTGGTCCTGACGCTGGTGTTCACGGAGTTCATGGACGCTGTCTTCGCGGACGGCTCGACCTGGGTGATCGAACAGCTCGGCTGGTTCTACATCCTGGGTGTGACCGTCTTCCTGCTGTTCCTGATCTACCTCATGGTCAGCCGCTTCGGTCAGGTCCGGCTCGGGGCCGACGACGAACGGCCCCAGCACACCAACTTGTCCTGGTTCTCGATGCTCTTCGCCGCGGGCATCGGCACGATCCTGATGTTCTGGGCCGTCGCCGAACCGGTGAACCACTTCGCGAACCCGCCCCGGCAGGGCGTCGAGCCGGCCTCCATGGAGGCCGCCACCGAGGCGATGGGCTTCACGCTCTACCACTTCGGGCTGCACACCTGGACGATCTTCACCCTCCCGGCACTGGCCTTCGGCTACTTCATGTACAAGCGCAACCTCCCGCCGCGGGTGAGCTCCATGTTCCAGCCGCTGCTGGGGGAGCGCATCCACGGGCCGGTCGGGCGGCTCATCGACATCCTGGCCATCGTCGGCACCCTCTTCGGCGTGGCCGTCTCGATCGGGCTCGGCACCATGCAGATCAACAGCGGCCTGGCACGGCTCTTCGGCATCTCCGAGTCGGCGCTGTCGCAGATCCTCATCATCGCCGCCGTCAGCCTCGTCGCCTCGGTCTCCGTGGCCCTCGGCCTCGACCGGGGCATCAAGCGGCTGTCCAACACCAACATCCTCATCGCGATCGCCCTGCTGGTCTTCATCCTCGTCTCCGGGCCCACCGTGCTGATGCTCAAGGGCATGGTCGAGTCCGCCGGCACGTACCTGTCGATGCTCCCGGCGCTCGCCTTCTGGAACGACTCGCTCGCGGACACCGGGTGGCAGAGCGGCTGGACCGTCTTCTACTGGGCGTGGACCATCACGTGGTCCCCGTTCGTGGGCATCTTCATCGCCCGCATCTCCCGCGGCCGCACCATCCGCCAGTTCGTCTCCGGGGTGCTCGCCTTCCCCACGCTGTTCTCCGTCATCTGGTTCGGGATCTTCGGCATGGGCGTGTTCGACATCGAGCTCAACGGCGGGGGCGGGCTCGTGGAGGCCGTCGTCGACGAGGGCGACATCCCCGGCGCGATGTTCGTCTTCCTCGAGAACTTCCCGTTCTCCACCGTCACCTCCGCCGTGGGCGTGCTCATCGTGGTGCTGTTCTTCATCACCTCGATCGACTCGGCCGCCCTGGTCATGGACACCATGGGCAGCGGCCACGAGGAGGAGTCCCCGGTGCACCAGCGCGTGTTCTGGGTCGTCGCCATCGGCCTCATCGCCGCGATCCTGCTGACCGCCACCGGCGCCACCGGGCTCGCCGCGCTGCAGAACGTGGCGATCCTCATCGGCCTGCCGTTCTTCGTGCTCGGGTACGTGATGATCTACTCGCTGCTCCGGGCCCTGCGCGAGGACGCCGGGGAGGTGGGCGTCCTGCCCACCCGCCAGTGGCGCCGGGTGCTGCCGCCCGAGGAGTTCCGCCGCCGCACCTCCACCGGCGCCGAGGTGGACGAGGAGATCGTCGTGGCCCCGGACTACGTGCACGGCTCGGAGCCGGCCAACGCCCCGGCCATCGAGCACCCGGAGCAGCCCGACTACGTGCGGGAGTACCGCACGAGCACCGGCTCCCTCAAGCAGATCCGCGACGTCGAGTAGCCGCCCGGACACCAGGGACCGTACGGGCCCACCGGCGTCACACCCGCCGGTGGGCCCGGTCCTTGCCGGCACCCGGGCGCTAGACTGGTGATCACCATCACAGTCGGCAACGGGGGACGTCATGGCGCGGAACAGGCAGAACACCAACCGGGACGGCGAGCAGCAGCACCGCATCCTCGACCGGCTCAACGCCATCGCGATGCGCGTCTACGGGCCGGGGGACCGGCTGGCCCAGGCGCAGGAGGGCGAGAGGATGAGCGAGGCCGCCCAGACCTGGTACCAGGAGGTCCAGGAACACTTCTACGTGGAGAAGGACGAGCACGGCAACGAGTACCTCTACCACCGGGACGACTCCGGCGAGGGCACGAACACCGGCAGCTCGCGCAACTAGAACTCTCGCGAAGGGCGGGGAGCCTCCGGAGGCTCCCCGCCCTTCTGCGTGCGCTCTCCGGACGGGCGGAGGCGACGGGACGGCGCCGTGTCGGGTCAGCGCCCCGAGCCCTGGTCCCCGATAGGCTCCGAGAGCGCCGGAACACCCCTGCCCGGGACGCACCCGCCCCTGCACCGAGAGCGAGCACCTGTCGTGACACCGGATCCCCACCCCGTCTCCCGGACCGCCGTGACCGGAAGTCCGGTCGTCCACGTCCAGAGCGAGCAGCGGGAGGACCTGTTCTGGCGCGGCGCCGCGGTGGTCGGCCTGTTCTTCGTCGCGGCCATCGTCGCGCTCTTCATCGGCGTCCCCGTCTGGCTGATGATCGCGTTCTGGAACCCGTGGCTGCTGTTCACTCTGGTCTTCGTGGCGGCCGGGGTCCTGCTCCTGGTCAGGACGGTGGACCTGGTGCGCAGGGGAGCCTGGCACGCCCGCCACCGCTCGACCTATACCCTGCGCGAGACCGGCATCGAGACGACCGAGTGGAACACCTTCGGCGCCGACGCACCGGTCCGCCGGGCCATCCCGTGGGAGGCCGTGGCCTCCGTCGTGGCCTCCTACCGGATCCTGCGCCGCACGATCCTCGTCGAGAACGGCGGCGGAACACTGACCGAGACGGCCCCCGTCCTGCACATCCTGTTCGACCAGGACGGGAGCCGCCGGATCACGAGCGTCCCCTTCTCCTCGCACAAGGACCCCGCGGTCGACGTCTGGATCGCAGCGCTGCGGAAGCACGGCGTGGAACTGGGCTACACCGCCCGGCCGCTCTCGTGGAAGGGCGAGGCCTACCTCGGCCCCGAGGCCCAGCTCGAGCACCTCGCGACCACCGAAGAGGTCATCCCGTTCCCCGCCACCGGCGGGTGGCTGGACAACACGATCCGGCTGGAGAACCGCTGGCATCAGAACGCCGCGCAGGCCCAGGAGCAGGCGGAGCGCCGGGACCCCGCGCTGCGGGAGGCGCGTCAGCGGCCCACCGGCCGGCACTGGATCCTCGGTGCATGGTTCGCCGGCATGTACGCCCTGAGCGCCGGCTTCCTGCTGCCCTACCTCGTCCAGCACGGGTGGTTGCCCGCCGCCGTCTGGCCGCTGGAGCTCCTCGTGGTCCTGCCGGCGGCCGCGCTCTTCTTCCTGCCGCTGCGCCGTGGCCTGCGCTGGTTCCACGGGCTGGTGTGCTGGCTTCTGCTGGTGGTCATCTCCTTCTCGGTGCTGGTGGGCAGCGTGGAGATGGGGCCGGCTGCCGAGCAGACAGCGATGATCGGCTTCGGGCTGACCGTCCTCTCCGCGGCCCTGCTGTGGGCCCCGTACCTGCTCGTGAAGCGCAGCGTGCCCCGGCACGACCTCGTCGGGGGCCCCGTGTAGTCCGTTCATCGGGGGACAGGCGGGGCTCCTGATCGGTGCGGAAGGGCCCCGTCCCGCAAGTGCCGCCTGCCCGGTCCTGGGCCGGAGTGGCGAGGGAGCCGCCTCAGGGGGCAGCGGGGACGGGTGCGGTGCTGGTGCGGGTGACCAGCCGGGCGGGGAGCACCACGTGCTCGCCGGTCACCGCGGTGTCCTCAGCCGTCGCATCCAAGCGGCGCAGCGCCAGGTCCACGGCGGTGTGCGCGAGCAGGCAGGGGTCCTGGGCCAGGGTGGTGAGGTCGAGGTAGGGCAGGGACGCCTGCTCGGAGTCGTCGAAGCCGACCACCGACAGGTCCTCGGGCACGCACCGGCCCAGGACGCGGGCCTGGCTGATCACCCCGACGGCGCAGCGGTCGTTGAAGGCGATGACAGCGGTCGGCGCGGGGTCCTGGGCCAGGAGCCCGGTGATGGCGGTGGCGCCGCCGGCCTCCGAGGCGCCGCCGCGCACGATCAGCATCTCGTCGACCAGGCCCGCGGCGGCCATGGTGTCCTGGTAGCCGGCCCGGCGCCTCGCCCCGCCGGCCTCGCGGTCGGCGTCGATGTAGGCGATCCGCCGGTGCCCCAGGTCGAGGAGGTGCTCCACGGCCAGCACCGCGCCGCGGTGGTCGTCGGTGGCCACGCTGTCGAGAGCCGCCGCGTCGAAAGCCCGGGTGACGGAGACGACCGGCAGGGTCGCACTGATCTGCTCGAGGCGGGTCCGCGGCAGGGCGCTGCCCAGCAGGACCAGGGCCTCGCACCGGTCGCGCAGCAGGGCCTCCACCGCGGCGTCCTCCGCCCGGTGCGGTGTGACGGCCGAGAGCACGACGTCGTAGCCCCGCTGCTGGGCGGCGGTGTGGACGCCGTCGAGGATCTCTCCGTGGAAGGGCTGCACGGGCTCGAAGGCCACCCCCAGCAGCCGGGAGCGGCCCTGGCGCAGCAGCCGGGCACGTTCGTCGCGGCGGTAGCCCAGCTCGGCGGCGACCCGCAGGACGTGGGCCCGGGTCTCCTCGCTGGCGCCGGGGGCGTCGCGGAAGACGATGGAGACCAGGGGCTGGGAGACCCCGGCCGCCCGGGCGACGTCGCGCATGGTGACGCGGCGCCCGGACGGGTGGCCGGGGGCTTCCCGCCCCGGGGCGTCCGGGCTCACGGGCGGGGAACGGTGAAGGCGTCCCGGAATCGTCTCAGCGCCAGCTCGGGGTCGGCGGCGGCAAAGGCCTCCATCGCAATCACTCCTTCGTATCCGGCCTCGGCCAGGGCGGTGGCCACCCGGGGGTAGTGGATCTCCCCGGTGCCCGGCTCGCACCGCCCGGGGACGTCGGCCACCTGGATCTCCCCCACGTACGGGAGGGCCCTCCGGCACAGTTCTACCAGGTTCCCCTCCCCGATCTGGGCGTGGTAGAGGTCCAGGTTCAGCCGCAGGTGCGGACTGTCCACCGCCGCGACCAGCGCCAGGGTGTCCTCGGCCGCCCCGAAGGGCACCCCCGGGTGGTCGACGGCGCGGTTGAGGTTCTCCAGGGTGAAGACCCGCCCGTGGCGCTCGCCCAGGACGGCCAGCCGCTCCAGCGTGCGGGCCGCTGCCAGCCAGTCCGCCCCGGTGACCACCTCGTGCGGCACCACGGGGAGCCCCTGGGGGTCCAAGCCGGTGCCGTGGACGTTGAGCCGGGGGCAGTCGAGGACCTCGGCGGCGGCCAGCGAGTCCTCTGCGGTGCGCAGCAGTTCCGCCGCCCCGTCCGGGTCCACGAGGGCCCCGCGCACGTAGCCGGTCATCGATCCGAACCGGGCCCCGGTGGCGGCCAGGGCGGGCAGGTCCTTGGTGGTCCAGTCCCAGATCTCCACCTCGAACCCGGCCTCGTGCAGCCGGCGCACCCGCTGCTCGAACGGCAGGTCGACGAAGACCATCTCCGCGCTCGCCGCCAGGGTGAAGCCGCTCATCGGGTGGCTCCCACCGGGTCCAGGCTCACCGGGGCGCCGGTGCGGCAGGACTCGACGCACCCCAGGGCGATCCGCAGCGCGTCCCGGGCCGCCTCCACCCCCGGACCCGGCGAGAGGTGTCCGAGGGCGGTGTCGGTGAAGGCCTGCAGCTCCGCGGTGTAGGCGCCGCGCATCGACTGGGTGTCGGCGCGGACGGTCTCGGCGGCGATGCCCTCCGGGCCGTAGTAGCGCATGCTCGAGGCCGCCAGGTCCCCGGCGGTGACCATGCCGGCGGAGCCGAAGGCCTCCGCCCGGGTGTCGTAGCCGTAGGCGGCCGAGAAGCTGGCCTCGGCGGTGGCGATCGCCCCGTTGTCGTAGCGGATGGTGACCACGGCGGTGTCCAGCAGCCCGGCGTCCTTGAAGTCCGGGGCCACGAGGGCGTCGGCCACCGCGTGGACCTGTACCGCCCGGGCGGCGGGGTTGAGGAAGTTCAGGGTGTCGAAGTCGTGGATCAGGGTCTCCAGGAAGATCGTCCACGGGGCCACCGCGCCGGGGTTCGCCAGTCCCGGGTCGCGGGTGGTCGAGCGCAGCAGCTGCGGGGAGCCGATGCGCCCGGCCTCGATGGTCGCCCGGGCCTGCGGGAATCCGTCGGCGAAGCGGCGGTTGAACCCGATCCGGAACAGCACTCCGTGGGTCTCGACGGCCTGGTGGACCCGGTCGATCTCCTCCAGCGTCATCCCGGCCGGCTTCTCGCAGAAGATCGCCTTGCCGGCCGCGGCGACCTGCTCCACCAGCTCGGTGTGGAACCGGGCCGGTGCGGTGATCACCACCGCCTCCACCTCCGGGTCGGCCAGCAGCTCTGCGATGTCGGTGTAGGCCGCAGGCACGTACAACGCCTCCGCCAGGCGTGCCGCGGCGCCCTCGACGGGATCGGCGATCGCGACCAGTCGGGCGTTGGGCACGGTGCGGGTGATCAGCTCGGCATGGCTGGAACCGATCCGGCCGGCGCCGATCAGGCCGATGTTCAGGGTACGGGGCTCGGACACGGGATTCTCCTTCAGGTCAGGGTTGGAGCGCGGAAGGGGATGCCCGGGAACGGTGTCCTCAACATGTCCTGACAAACCCTTGGCAGAAACACTAGTACGTATTAGTGTGATCGCCAACACCTCTGCCGAACAAGTTTCCGGCAGCGCGTCGAAGGGCCGAGGCCCGGCCAGAAGAGGAGACCTTTCATGACCGAAACGCTGTCCCTGCCGATCGACAGGAACTCCCCGGTGCCCCTCTACCACCAACTCGCCCTCCTCCTGGAAGGGGTAATCCACAGCGGGGATCTGGCGCCGGGCACCAAGCTGGACAACGAGCTCGAGCTCGCGTCCCGACTGCGCATTGCCCGGGTCACCGTGCGCAGCGCTCTGCAGCATCTGGTCGAGGCCGGCCTGGTGGTACGCACCCCCGGATCCGGCACGCACGTCACCCCTCCCCACCGGTGGGCGCGCCCTCCGGCGCACTCCACGTCGCAGCAGTCGCTGTAGACGTTTCGCGACCGTCGCACCGGATGTCGGGTGCGGCAACCGACCGGAGAAGCCGCGAGCCCGTCCGGGCGGCGAAGTGCATTCCGCCGGCACGCCCGCCGGCCTTCAGCGGCGTCCTGCCTTCTCGGCCGATCCCCGATCCACCCGCACGAACAACCCACCATCCGACCGGTGCCGCACACGGTTCGACCGTGCTTCACGAGGTCATCACCCAAGGAGTTCCCATGTCCCACCATTCTCCGAGCGACAGCCGGGTCGCCCTCCCACCGTTGACCCAGGGGCCGCACCGTAAGCGGCTCGGACTGATCTCGGTCGTGGCCTGCCTGGGCGGGCTGCTGTTCGGCTACGACACCGGTGTCACCAACGGCGCCGAGGGGCCGATGGCCCAGGACCTGGGACTGAACCTGCTCCAGCTGGGCGTGGTGATCAGCTCCCTCATCTTCGCCGCCGCCGTCGGCGCCCTGGTCTGGGGTCGGGTCTCGGACGCCTGGGGCAGGCGCCGGACGATCATCCTGCTGGCCGTGCTGTTCTTCCTCGGCACCGCCCTGGTGGTCCTCACCCCCACACCTGCTGAGGAGGGAACGTTCTCCCTGACCGGGTACACGGTCCTGGTCTGCGGCCGGATCCTGATCGGCCTCGCCGTCGGCGGAGCCTCCACGGTCGTGCCGGTGTACCTGGCCGAGCTCGCCCCCTACGAGATCCGCGGGTCGATCACCGGCCGCAACGAACTGGCGATCGTGTTCGGACAGCTCTCCGCCTTCGTGATGAACGCGGTCATCGCCGTCACCCTCGGCGACGTCGTGGAGGGCATCTGGCGGATCATGTTCGCCGTCTCCGCGCTGCCGGCGATCGGACTGTTCATCGGGATGCTGCGCATGCCCGAGTCCCCGCGCTGGCTCACCGAGAAGGGCCGGTACGACGAGGCTCTGGCGGTGCTGGAGACGGTCCGCCCGGCCGACCGGGCCAAGGCCGAGCTGCAGGAGATCGAGCGCATCGCCGCCATCGAGGTCCAGTCGCACCAGATCGGGCTGAAAGCGGTCCTGACGAACAAGTGGTTGCTGCGGATCATCCTGGTCGGTATCGGGGTGTCCATGACCCAGCAGCTGACCGGCATCAACTCCGTCATGTACTACGGCACTCGTATTCTGGAGGAGTCCGGGATGACAGCGCAGCAGGCCGTGCTGGCCAACATCGCCTTCGGTGTCGTGGCGGTGATCGGTGGCATCATCGCCCTGTACAACATGGACCGGCTCGACCGGCGCAAGACCTTCATCATCGGCCTGAGCCTCACCACCACCTGCCACCTGCTGATCGGGATCGCCGGCAACCTGCTGCCCGAGGGCCACCCGGCCCGCCCGATCGTGATCCTCATCCTCGTGGTCGCCTTCGTGCTCTCGATGCAGACGTTCCTCAACGTCGCCGTCTGGGTGTGGCTGGCGGAGATCTTCCCGCTGCACATGCGCGGGTTGGGCATCGGCATCTCGGTGTTCTTCGGCTGGACCATGAACGGTTTCCTGGCCCTGTTCTTCCCCTCCCTCGTTGCCGCGGTCGGGATCTCCGGCACGTTCTTCCTCTTCGCCGGCATCGGCGTGATCGCCCTGATCTTCGTGGCCACCCAGGTCCCCGAGACCCGCAACCGCTCCCTGGAGGACCTCGAGGAGGACGTCTCCACCGGAGCGATCTACCAGGTCGCCGAGCCCGCCGACGCCCACCGGTCCTGAGCCCCACGGCGTGACCCGCGCGCAGGCCGTGGGGTGGGCGGGTCAGGGCGTGGTGATGGCTGCTGCGACGGCCTTGCCCAGCTCCTCGGTGGTGGACCTGCCGCCCATGTCGGGAGTCAGGGCCTGGGGCCCGCCGGCCAGCACCTCTTCCATGGCGGTGGTGACGGCGGCGGCGGCGTCGGCTTCGCCGAGGTGGTCCAGCATCATGGCGGCGGCCCAGATCTGTCCGACGGGGTTGGCGATGCCCTTGCCGGCGATGTCGGGGGCGGAGCCGTGGACGGGTTCGAAGAGGCTGGGGTGCTTGCGTTCGGGGTTGATGTTGCCGCTGGGGGCGATGCCGATGGTTCCGGTGCAGGCCGGTCCGAGGTCGGAGAGGATGTCGCCGAAGAGGTTGCTGGCCACGACAACGTCGAACCAGTCGGGGTGCATGACGAAGTTCGCGGTGAGGATGTCGATGTGGTACTTGTCCACGTCGATGTCGGGGTAGGCGGCGGCCATGGCTTCCACGCGCTCGTCCCAGTACGGCATGGTGATGGAGATGCCGTTGCTCTTCGTCGCCGAGGTCAGGTGCTTCTTGGGGCGGGTCCGGGCCAGGTCGAAGGCGTACTTGAGGATCCGGTCGACACCGGTGCGGGTCATCACGGTCTCCTGCATCACGGTTTCCCGCTCGGTGCCGTCGAACAGTCTCCCGCCGATGCTGGAGTACTCGCCTTCGGTGTTCTCGCGGACGACATAGAAGTCGACATCTCCGGGTGTACGGCCGGCCAGCGGGCTGGGGACCCCGGCCAGGAGCTTGACCGGGCGCAGGCTGACGTACTGGTCGAAGTGGCGGCGGAACTGCAGGAGGCTTCCCCACAGCGAGACGTGGTCGGGGACGACCTCGGGCCAGCCGACGGCCCCGAAGAACATGGCGTCGAACTGGTTGAGCTGGTCGAACCACCCGTCGGGCAGCATCTTGCCGTGCTGGGAGTAGTAGGCCGCCGAGGCGAAGTCGAAGTGCTCGAACTCGAGATTCAGCTCGAAGGCGGCGGCGACCGTGTCCAGGACGCGCAGTCCTTCGGGCACGACCTCGGTGCCGATTCCGTCGCCGGGGATGACCGCAATGCGGTGGGTGTTCGACATCAGGATCTGTTCCTTAATCTGTGCTGGTGACGTTGCAGGGTTGACGGTGGGGCTCAGCGGTCCACCGGGTGGGCCGGTTCGCGGCCGGCGAGGACGTCGATGACGGCCTGGGCTGCGGCCAGCCCGGCGCGCGCGCGTGCTTCGACGGTCTGGCCGGCGAGGTGGGAGGTGATGATGACGTTCTCCAGGGCCCGCAGCGGGCTGTCCTGGGGGAGCGGTTCGGTCTCGAGCACGTCCAGGGCGGCGGCGGCGATGCTGCCGTCGCGCAGGGCGGCGGCCAGGGCGTTCTCGTCCACCAAGGAGCCGCGGGCGGTGTTGACCAGCACCGCGGTCGGCTTCATCGCCTGCAACCGCGGCGCGTCGATGAGCCGCCCGGTGGTGCCACCGGCCCGGGTGTGCAGGGACAGGTAGTCGGCGGTACGGATGACGGTGTCGAGGTCGGTGAACTCCACCGACGGATCATCGGCGTCGGGGTGGGAGGTGCTGACCATGACGGTCATTCCCAGGGCGGCACCGAGCCGGGCGGTGGCCCGGCCGCTGGGCCCGTAGCCGATGATGCCCAGGGTGGCGCCCCGGAGCTCGTGGCCGGCGTCGCGGGGCCACCGGCCGGCCCGGACGGCGGTGGTGACGTCGGCCAGGCGGCGGGCGGCCATGATGATCAGCCCGATGGTCAGCTCGGCCACGGAGTGGTGGTTGGTGCCCGGGGCGTTGCACACCCGGATGCCGGCGGCGGTGGCGGCGGGCACGTCGATGGAGTCGTACCCGACGCCGCTGCGAGCCAGGACCTTCAGACTGTGGGCGTCGGTGAGCATGTCGGCGGTGACCGGTTCGCTGGCCAGGATGGCCCCGTCGATGCCGTCGAACAACACCGCCCGATCGCCGGGCTGTCGGGTTCCGGTAAAGGGGGAGTGCACGGGTTCGTGGCCGTGCCGGCGCAGGAGCCGGTCCACGTCGTCGCCGGGGACGAGGTAGTCGGTGGTGATCAGGATGCGTCCCACGATCGGGTGTCCTCCATGTGTGGTGTGGTGTGTGGTGTCTCAGTCATTCTCGGTGCGGTGCCCTGGGACGGGGAAGCTCGAGCGCGCCGTCCCGGCGACCTCGGCACCCGGGATGCCGGGCGCCGAGGTCACCGGTGACGGGATCACCGGTGGCTTTCTGGGCTGCCCTCGAGTGACGGCTGCACGGGTGCCGGGCCGGAATGGTGGGTCACTGGAAGGCCGCCGGGGTGGACATCAGATCGATGCCCCACAGGGACGGCAGGACGTAGAGCACCGCGGCGACGATGAGCAGGAGCGCGGCGATGTTCAACCAGAAGCCGGTCTTGACCATTTCCATGATCGTCACCTTCCCGGTGCCGAACAGGATCGCGTTCGGGGGTGTGCCCACCGGGAGCATGAAGGCGCAGTTGGCGGCCATGGCGCAGGGCACCATGAGGGCGAAGGGGTGGATGCCCAGAGCGATCGCGAACGCTGCCATGACCGGCAGGATCATGGTGGCGGTGGCCGCGTTCGAGGTGATCTCGGTCATGAACAGCACCAGGGCGGTGGCCAGCAGGATGATGAGGATGACGTCGACCCCGTCGAGGGCGCGCAGCTGCTCTCCGATCCATCCCGACAGGCCGGTCTCGACGAACCCCGCCGCGATGGCCAGGCCTCCGCCGAAGAGCAGGAGGATCCCCCACGGAATCTTCTTCGAGTCCTCCCACTGCATGATGCGCCTCTCGTCGGCACGGCGGGTGGGCAGGGTGAACAGGACCACGGTGGCGATGATCGCGATGATGCCGTCGCTGATGCCCGGGAGCACGTCCTCCCAGATGAAGGAGCGGGTCACCCACAGGAAGGCCACGCCCAGGAAGACCGCGAGCACGGCCTTCTCCTCGTGCGACATCGCGCCCAGTGCCTTCTTCTCACTGCGGATCAGCTCTGCACCGCCGGGAAGGTGCTTGAACCGCACCTTGAACGAGACGTTGGTGAGGAAGAACCAGGTGAAGGCCAGCAGGAGGATGACGATGGGAACCCCGAACATCATCCACTGGCCGAAGGAGATGGTCTCCCCGAACAGTTCCCCGGTCGTCGCGGCGAGAATCGCCAGGGGCGGGGTGCCTATGAGGGTGCCCAGGCCGCCGATGGTCGCCGCGTAGCCGATGCCGAAGACGATGGACTTCTCGAACTTCGGCAGTTCGGCTGCATGCTCCCCGCCGCGCAGCGTGTGGGCCGCCTGGTACACCACGGCCAGGCCGACGGGGATCATCATCATCGTGGCCGCGGTGTTGGAGACCCACATCGACAGGAAGGCGGTGGCGACCATGAAACCGAGCACGATGCGCTTCGGACTCGTGCCGATCGCCGAGACGATCGAGAGGGCGATGCGCTGGTGGAGGTTCCACTTCTCCATCGCGATCGCCAGGGTGAAGCCTCCGATGAACAAGAAGATGATGTCGTTGCCGTAGGCGGAGACGACCGCGTCGCCCTCCAGGGCCCCGGTCAATGGCATGAGCACCACGGGCAGCAGGGAGGTCACCGGGATCGGGATCGCCTCGGTGATCCACCAGGTCGCCACCCACAGGGTGACGGCGAGGACCGCCTGCCCTTCCGGGGAGAGCCCTGCCGGGTTGAAGAACAGCATGGCCGCCACGAACAGTGCCGGGCCGAGGATCAGACCGGTGAGGCGTGCGGGCGTGTAGCCAGGCCCTGGGTTTCCGGGGCTCTGCGGCGATCCGGGACCCTTCGTCGCGTCCTGGGCCGGCGCCGGGCTGGTCTTGTCCTGGTCGGCGGCCGTCGGGGTGTGCCCCGCCGACTGCCTGATTCTCGACAAGGTCAGGAGACGCTTGGTCTCTCGGTGCGAGGTCCACAGTTTTCCCCATAGGGAATTCAAGGCAGATGTTGCCATGGCAGCGCTTTCTGGGTTGGTTGACTCAGCAGGGTCGACTGCAGGAACACGGTGCGGATGTCGCATGGGTCGACATCGGTCGCGAACCACTGGAGGGTTGCGGGCGCTCTGCAGGAGGAGAAGAGCTGACGAGCTCGGTCGCGGGACCGGTACCCCTGGGCAGCAGTCACACAGAGGACTTGTTGGTGCGCCATTGATGGGGTGAAGCGATGGTGCCGTGATCGGCAGTTCCCGTCTCCGGGATCAGGCCGGGAACTGCCGATCTCGAGGTGATCAGTGGTGCAGGGCGCTCAGGACCTTGTAGAACTCGGCCTTGCCTTCCAGGCCGATGCCGGGGAGGTCACCGGGGGCCACGCGGCTGTTGACGACGACGGCGTCGTCGGTGAAGCCGCCGGTGGGCTGGAACTCCCCCGGGTAGGACTCGTTGCCGCCCAGCTTCAGGGCCGCGGCGATGTGCAGGGAGAACTGGTGACCACCGTGGGGGATGCACCGGCGGGAGGACCAGCCGTGCTGGGCGAGCATGTCCAGCACGCGGCGGTACTCGGTCAGCCCGTAGCTCAGTGCGGGGTCGACCTGGATGTAGTCGCGATCCGGGCGCATGCCGCCGTAGCGGATGAGGTTGCGGGCGTCGTGGACCGAGAACAGGTTCTCGCCGGTGGCGATCGGGTTGGTGTAGTGCTCCGACAGGGCCGCGTTGAGGGCGTAGTCCAGCGGGTCGCCGACCTCCTCGTACCAGAACAGGCCGTACTGGTCGATGGCCTTGCCGTACTCCAGAGCCGTCTGCAGGTCGAACTTGCCGTTGACGTCCACCGCCAGGCGGGACCCGTCACCGCCCAGGCACTCCAGGACCGCCTCGATGCGGGTGAGGTCATCTGCCAGGTCGGTGCCGCCGATCTTCATCTTCACCACGTCGTAGCCGGCGTCGAGGAATCCGCGCATCTCGTGCTGCAGGTCCTGCAGGGTCTTGCCCGGGGCGTAGTAGCCGCCGGCGGCGTAGACGAAGACGTCCTGGTCCGGGTCGCCGTCACCGTAGTGGTCGGAGATCCAGCGGTAGAGCGGGACCCCGGCGATCTTGGCGGCCAGGTCGTGCAGGGCCATGTCCACCACGCCCACGGCGACTGAGCGCTCCCCGTGGCCACCGGGCTTCTCGTTGCTCATCATCAGATCCCAGGCCTTCCCCGGGGAGAGCTCGCCGTGCTCGTCCAGGAGGTCCTCGGTCGGGGCGTTGAGCACGCGCGGGAGCATCCGCTCCTTCAGGATGCCCGTGGCGTTGTACCGGCCGTTGGAGTTGAAGCCGTAGCCGACCAGGGGCTTGCCGTCGACGACCACGTCACTGACCAGCGCGAGGACGGTGCAGTCCATCTTGCTGAAGTCGATGTACGCGTTGCGCATCGAGGAGCTGATCGGAATGGTGTCGACGTGGGCGGAGACGATTCTCATGGTCCTCTTCCTGACGGTAGACATCTTATAAGACGCTTATAAGATGTTCAGGACACTACACTGGGCGTGATGCAGGGCACAACCCCTGTGGAGAAGAACCCGGGAGCGATGCGGCCATGAGCACTACGAAGGTTTCCTCGAGCAAGGGGGCGATCGCCTACACCGAGCTGCGCCGCCGGATCCTCTCCGGCGATCTGGCCCCGGGGTCACGCCTGTCGCAGTACGACCTGGCCGAGGAGATGGGCATGAGCATCACGCCCCTGCGCGAGGCGGTGCGGCAGCTGGCCAGCGAGGACTGGGTGGAGGTGGACACCCACCGCGACGTGAGGGTGGCGCCGATGAGCGCCTCCGAAGCGCGCCAGCTCCTGGAGGTGCGTCTCTCCCTGGAGCCCTCCGCCACCGAGCTGGCCGCCCTCCGGCGCACCGACCGGGAGGTCGCCGTGATGCGGGCCGCGGCCGAGAAGCTCCTGCCCGTCACCCGCACCTGGGGTGAGGACGCCGTGACCGCCCACCGGGCGTTCCACCGGGCGATCTACCTCGCCTCGCACAACACCGTGATGATCCGGCTGCTGGACGATCTGTGGGACAAGTCCGACCGGTACCGGCGGATCGGACTGGAGCTCCCCGCCGGCGACGAGCCGCGCACCATCGACCTCAACCAGCACCACCGGCTCCTCGAGCTGGTGATCGCCGGAGATGGGCCTGCCGCTGCCGACCTGGCCCGCGCTCACATCCTCAACAGCCTCACGGCCTCTGTCACCGGCGCGCTGGAAGTCCGCGAGAGCGGCCCGCTCCAGCTGTCGTACCGCTCCTACGCCGGCTGACCCCTCAGCGGAAGGCCGCAGACGGCACGGGAGTGCCCCGGCGAAGCAGTCGTGCATCGTCCGGAAGGATGCCGACGGACCGCCGGTTCCTCGATGGACGACGAGGAGGACGTCCTGCTTCCGCGGCCGCAGGCGGTCCTGAGCCGGACCCGGCTGCGGGCACTCGGGCCGGCCTGGGAGGTGGTGCGGCGCACCGCACCCACGCACGCCCACCCGGTGGTGGCTCGGCGGCCGCCGGGCAACGTGCTGGCGGCCGTTCCGCTGTCGGTGCTCGACCGGGCCCGGGACCTCGTGGACGGTTCCCGCGGTTGCCTCCCGTGGACTGCCCGGGGCACTGTCGTGCGGCATCGTCGCGAGGTGCCGTGGGGATCGGGGAGCCGATTCCCGCATGATGCCTGGTCCGTCTGAGGGAACTGTGGTTAGGGTGAGGTGTGGTCGAGCAGCTGGCCCGCAGTGTGCCGCTGTCGATGGAGGAAGCTCCTGTGGACCACACCGTGCTCGTGCCGGCCGAGGCCGCCCGCCGCGATGAACCCTCTGCCGAGGCGACTCCGGGCCGCCTCCGCAGGACCGCTCCCATGTCCGGCCTCTTGGCCGATGCCCGGTATGTCCTGCCGCTGAAGTGGTCCGACGACACCGGCCTGGACGAACTCGCCCACTACCTGGCCGAGGTCGTCACGTGGATGCCCGTCACCGTCGTCGACGGTTCCGCCGAGAAGCTCTTCGCAGCTCATCGCACGGCGCTGCCGGAGACGGTCGAGCACGTGCGCCCCGATCGGTGGCAGGGGGCCAACGGCAAGGTGGCGGGGGTGATGACCGGTGTCCGCCGGGCGGCCGAGGAACGGATCGTGGTGGCCGACGACGACGTGCGCCACACCCGGGGCACCCTGGAGCGCATCGTGGGGCTGCTGGGGGAGGCCGAGGTGGTCCGCCCGCAGAACTACTATCTGCAACTTCCCTGGCAGGCCCGCTGGGACACCGGACGGACCCTGCTCAACCGGGCTCTGGGCGGGGACTGGCCCGGCACCCTGGGCGTGCGCCGGTCGGCCCTGCTGGACGCGGGAGGCTACGACGGCTACGTCCTGTTCGAGAACCTCGAGCTCGTGCGCACCGTGCGGGCGGCCGGTGGGAGAGAGATCGTGGCCCTGGACGTGCTGGTGGGGAGGATGCCGCCCACCGTGTCCCACTTCCTCGGCCAGCGCGTCCGTCAGGCCTACGACGACTTCGCCCAACCCGCCCGTCTGCTCGCCGAGCTGTCGCTGCTGCCCCTGCTGGGCTGGGCGGTGCGGCGACCGGGGCGGTGCGCGGCCGGAGCCCTGGCCGTGTGCGGGGTGGCCGAGTTCGGCCGACGCCGGCACGGGGGAGCAGCGGTCTACCCGGGGGGCACGGTGCTGTGGGTTCCGCTGTGGGTGCTGGAGCGGTCGGTGTGCGTGTGGGCGGCCGTGGTCGTCCGGGCGCGCGGCGGGGTGTCCTACGCGGGGTCCCGGCTGCGCACCGCCGGGCACTCCCGAGCCGCCCTGCGCCGGCGCCTGCGCGGCCCGAGCAAGGACTGGCTGCTGGTCGACGCCGGCACCGGACGGGTGAGGGCGCGGCGGTGAGCGTGGGGACGGGGCCGGCGGGTGCGGGTCCGGTCGTCGAGATCGCCGAGGACGACCTGTACGGGCTGATCGCGACCCTGACCCACAACGACTGGCAGCCCTCGGGCGGGAGCCTGCGGATCAACGTGGTCTACCGCGGCCACGCGGTGGCCGACCGGGACCTGGACACCAGTCTCTTCTGGCTCCGGGGCACCTCGAGCGAGCAGATCGAGCCCCGCATCCTGCGGAACTTCCGCAAGTACGCCGCCCGGGACACCTCCCCGGGGGACTCCGACTGGAACTGGCTGTCCGTCGCCCAGCACCACGGGCTGCCCACGAGACTGCTGGACTGGTCCAACTCGCCCTACGTGGCGCTGCACTTCGCCACCGCGGACCCGCGCTGCTACGACCTCCCCGGAGCGGTGTGGTGCGTGGCCTACTCGGCGGTGCACGATCTGCTGCCGGCACCGCTGCGCGAGGAGATCACCGCGCACGCGGCGGGCCTGTTCACCACCGACATGCTGGGGCGGGTCGCGTACAGCATGGCCGACTTCGACCGGTTCCGGGACCAGCACGGGCGGGCGGTGCCGCTGTTCTTCGAACCTCCGTCGCTGGACGAGCGGATCGTGAACCAGGCCGCGGTGTTCTCCGCCATGTCCGCGGCCACGGCGTCCTTGCACGAATGGCTGGGCGAGCACCCCGAGCTCTGCCGGAAGGTCGTCATCCCGGCGGGTCTGAAGTGGCGGATCCGCGACCACCTCGACCAGGCGAACATGACCGAGCGCGTCCTCTTCCCCGGCCTCGACGGACTGTCCCGCTGGCTGACCCGCTACTACGGGCCGCGCCGGGAGCAGGGCGCCAGGGCAGAGGCCGGCCTCACCGGCGATGGGCGACGAGCCGGAGCCGCTCCCGGGCTCTGCCCCGGCCGGCTGAGGGTGGACTTCTCGACCGGACCCTGGGGTGGGGTCCCGTCGCCGGACCGGTGAGAAGCGGCTCCCCGCCCGTGGTGGGGAGCCGCTTCTCGTTGTTCCGTGGGAACGAACGGTGTCCGTCGGTGGGCCTCAGATGCGGACCCAGCCGGCGGCTATTCCTTCTTGAGCTTGTCCTGGATGCTGCCAGCGGCCTTCTCCATGATGTTGGGCTGTTCGGTGGTGCCGTAGAACCGGGCGTCCGGGTGGGTGGGAGGCGGCATCGGCACCCCCGCCATGGGCTGGTCCTGGTAGCCGAACTGCCCGTTGCCGTCCGGCGTCGGCCCGGAGGCCCAGGACCCCTCCGCGGCGGCCGCGCCGTCGGAGAAGTTGTAGTAGTCGTAGGAGAACTCGGTGGCCTCCTTGGCCTGCGGGAAGTTCGAGGGCACCGGCATCTGCTCCAGCCCGTCGGCCTGCAGCTCCTTGACCGCGGCCATCCACTGGTTCTGGTGCATGGTGTCCCGCGCCAGCAGGAACGACAGCATGTCCCGGATCCCCTTGTCCTCGGTCATGTGGTAGAGCCGGGCGACCTGGGTGCGGCCCTGCATCTCGGCGTTGACGTTGGCAGTCATGTCCGCCAGCAGGTTCCCCGAGGCGGTGACGTAGGACCCGGACCACGGGTTGCCCATCGAGTCCACCGGCCGTGCCCCGGCCCCGGCCACGATCGCGTGCTGCAGGTCGGTGCCGCCGATCACCGCCGCGACCGCCGGGTCGCCCTGCACGGCGTCCTCGGTGATGCCCAGCGGGGCCTTCTCCAACAGCTGGGCGACCATCGTGGCGAGCATCTCGATGTGACCGAACTCCTCGGCGGCGGTTCCGAAGAGCAGGTCCCGGTACTTGCCCGGGATGTGGGCGTTCCAGGCCTGGAAGCTGTACTGCATGGCCACGGTGATCTCCCCGTACTGCCCGCCGATCACCTCCTGGAGCTTGCGCGCGTAGACCGCGTCCGGGGCCTCGGGGGTGGACTTGTACTGGAGCTTCTGCTGGTGCAAGAACATGCTGACCTCCGTCATCGGCTGCTGCGGCCGGCGGTGGCGCGGCACACCGCGCCCGTGATTCCCGGCTCTGATCTCCACGCTAGTGATCCGGCCCCCAAAAGGGAAGCCTGCTTATTGAATGGAGGGGGGTATCAGATGAGCTGAGGCCGGGCACCCTGGGTCGTTCCGCCCCAGGGTCTGCGGGCGGTGCGAGGTGGGAGTGGGGCAGGCCCGTGGGCGCGCAATCCGTTGGGGGTCAGCAGTTCGACCGGGCTGAGGGGTCTCGGGGACCCGGGTCGTCCCTGCTGGTCGTCGTGCCCGGCCTGCGGCGCGGGACGGAGCACGACAACTCCGTCACGAGCATCTAAAGTGGACAGTGTGCTGATCATCGGGGCAGCCCGGTGAGCAGCGCGCGCACCGTCCGGACCACTCGACCACGGAAGGACCACGCCATGAGCCAGCCAGAGCAGCAGCAGGAGGTCCCCGGCGTCCAGGCCGCGATGACCCCCGTCCCGGACTGCGGCGAGCACAGCTACCGCGGCTCCGGCAAGCTCGCGGGCAAGGCGGCCATCATCACCGGCGGGGACAGCGGCATCGGCCGTGCCGCCGCGATCGCCTACGCCCGCGAGGGCGCCGACGTCCTGATCGCCTACCTCGAGGAGGACGACGACGCCCAGGACACCGCCCGCTGGATCGAGGAGGCCGGGCGTCGCGCCGTCCTGGTCCGCGGAGACCTCTCGGACCCGGCCCACTGCCGGGCTGTCGTCGACAGGGCCGTGCAGGAGTTCGGTCGGATCGACGTGCTGGTCTCCAATGCCGCCTACCAGATGAGCCGCGACAGCCTCGACGAGATCAGCGACGAGGAGTGGGACTACACGTTCCGGCTCAACATCGGCGCCATGTTCCACCTCACCAAGGCCGCCGTGCCCCACATGCCTCCGGGCTCGGCGATCATCGGCAGCTCCTCGGTGCAGTCCGACCAGCCGTCCCCGCAGCTGGCGCCCTACGCGGCCACCAAGGCGGCGGTCGCGAACTTCTCCGCCGGGCTTGCGCAGATGCTGGGCGAGAAGGGCATCCGGGTCAACAGCGTGGCCCCGGGTCCGATTTGGACGCCGCTGATCCCGGCGACCATGCCCGCGGAGAAGGTGGGAGCCTTCGGCGACGACGTACCCCTGGGCCGTGCCGGCCAGCCCGCCGAGCTCGCGCCCGTCTACGTCCTGCTGGCCTCGGACGACGGCAGCTACATCTCCGGCTCGCGGGTCGCCGTCACCGGCGGCAAGCCGATCCTCTGAGCCCGGGTCCACCGCGGAGCGGACGGCCGTGCCGACGGGATCCACCGGGACCTCGCCCACGACCGAACGGCACATGGGGGTGGGCCCGCCGGCCGGGAACCGGAATCCGCAACGCGGGGCATCCGAACGGGCTCCGGCTCTGAAGTCGACGGACGTCGTGTCGGGGAGCCGCCCCGACGGGTAAGCAGGATGTCGTGCCCGGCGGGAGAGTTCTTCGCCAGCACCGAACCGACCCGACCCGCCCGGGGGCGCTGCTGCTGGTTGTCGGGACGGGGGGGGGCGCGTTCGCGCTCCTCCACCGCGGAGCGCACCTCCGGGTCGTCGGCGTCGTCGACCCAGGGCTCGGTCTGGCGGTGCTCCTCCACGTGGTCGGGTTGGATGCCGGCCACCTCGCCGGCGACCTCGTGCTTCATCTGGTCGTCCAGTTCCGCGCTGTGCTTGGTGTTGCCTCGCTCGGCCCTGTCGATCTCCTTGCAGGGATGGGACGGCATACTTCGGTGGGACGGCCCGTCAGGCGTTCCCGTCCTCCTCGAGCAGACCCCGCTGGGCGCGGTCGGCCGCTTCGGAGGCGTCTTCCGGCAGCGGGTCGGTGGCCGGTGGGACCTGCCCGGGCGCGTAGTCGGTCAGCCCGGCGGCCACCCGCTCCTGTTCGGTGGCTGCGGCCAGTGCCTCGTCGTCGAGATGCTCGGGCATCCCGGCGTGGCCCTGGTGGATGGGGTCGGGCAGGGCGTCGCCCTCGGGCTCGATGACGTCGTCGAGGTCCGGGGCGTCGTCGTTGTGCGGGGTGGTCATGGAGAACCTCCTGTGCTGAGCCGTGCCTTCCACCCTAGTGACCTGACTCACGGAGCGGAACCACCCTGGGACCTGGGAGAGGAGCCTGTGGAGGTCCCGCACGTGCTCCTCCCGGGCTGCGTTGAGCAGTCGATCGTAGGCTGTTCGTGCGCATCGCCTGCGTGTTCCGAGGCCGCAGGCGCCGATGCGTTCCCCGACATGAGGACTGCTTGATGACTGACGTCGCTCCGGACCGACCGGCGATGCTGCACCCCGTACCAGCCCAGCGTTCGATCGTCGTGATTCCGAGGGTGCACGACGGCTCCGGCGCCCGGACCCGCTACGGGCTGGTGCAGGCCGAACTGGACCCGGGCGGGCAGATGCTGATCTTCCCGCAGGGCCCGGTGGTTGACCCCGACGAACTGCGCGCCGGGGCGGCGGTGCTGCTGGAGGAGGAGTTCGGGCAGGGCATGTCCGCGGCGGTGATCGCTCCGCTGGGGATCCTCTACGTCGATCCGCGCAAGGAGGAGCGGATCGACGTGCTGCTCGCAGTGGCGCGCCGGACCGATGCCGAGTACGGCGAGGCACTGGAGCCGGCCGGCATCCCCGGGGTGGAGTGGGCCGATGATCAGCAGCTGCTCCAGCACCTGTGCTCCGGGCGGATCACGGACACCACCACCGCCTCAGCCCTGGCACTGCTGCACGCCTGCGGTGAGTTCACCCGCTGACCGGCTCACCGACCCCGAGCCGCTCCGATGCGGCCAGGGCGCAGCCGGTCCGCCGCCGCAGCGGGTGCACGGACAGCGCCCCGATTCCCGTCCCGGCCCGCGGCGCGTTCGTCGTCCATCGGCCATGCCGGGGCCGCACGTGAAGGCAGCGGCCCGTCGGCCACCCGCTCCCGCAGCGGGACACCACCGTCCTCGACGGTTCTGCGGGTGCGTCCGTTCGACGGTGTCCCTCGTCCGCGGCATCCCGACCGGTGAGGCTTAGAGTGTGCAATGGAAAACTTTGGATGACCGAGGAAGGGTCCCCGTGCGGAACAGTGTGTGCTCATCCCTGACAGCCGTCTGCGTCGTGGTGCTTCTGGCAGGGTGCGCCGTCGGGGACGCGGGGAAACCGGGGGAGACCGCCACGCCGTCCACCACCGCGTCCTCGGCCGGCAGGGCGGAGACCGGGCCGGGGTCTGTGGAGCACGGGCTGGCCGCGGTGTCCTTCGAGGACGCCCCGCGGGAACTCACCGCCCTGGAGCGGTCCCTGCTCGTCGAACCCGGACCGCACGCCGAGGACGGGACCGACGATGAGGTGCTGGCCGCCGCCCGCGAGCGTGATCCGCGCACCGCCGGGGAGTGGAGCGCGGCGATCCTCGCGCAGATCCATGGCGACTACGCCGAGGACGTCAAGACGGTGGTGCGCTTCGACCCGGGCACCGGGGAGCGCGGCGCGGAGCCCACCGACGCCGTGACCGGACCGGTGGGCGACCGGAGCGTGGGCACGAACCACTTCGCGCTCGTCCTGGACGCCAGCGACTCGATGGCCGGGGACTCCGGCGACGGCTCGCGGATGGACGCGGCGCGCACGGCGCTGACCGGGTTCGTCGAGGAGCTGCCGGAGGGCAGCACGGTGAGCCTGCGGCTCTACGGGAACGCGGGGGACACTTCTGCGCCGGGGAAGAAGGAGTCGTGCACGACCACCGAGGTCGCCTACTCAGGTGACGCCGACGCCGCGGAGCTCGCGGACGTCCTCGCCGGAGTGCGGCCCACCGGCTACACCCCACTGGCCCGGGCCATCGAGGAGGCCGCCGCCGACTTTCCCGACGACGCGACCGACGGCATCGTCTACGTGGTGACCGACGGCGTGGAGACCTGCGGCGGCGACCCCGTGGCGGCTGCCGAGCGGCTGAGCGGGTCCGGTGTCGAGCCGGTGATCAACGTCATCGGCTTCCAGGCCGGTGACACCGACCAGCGGGCACTGGCCGACATCGCCGCCGCCGGGGGCGGCGAGTACACCCGCGCCGGCTCCCGGGCGGAGCTCGAGACCTACTGGCGGGAGCAGAACACGGCGATGGCCCGGGCCTGGAACGAGTGGCGCAACACCGAGCTGCGGGAGATCAACGAGGCGGGCAACGCCAACAAGCGGCTCGCCAATGAGGTCGGCAACCGCATCAAGCGGACCGCCAACGAGGAGGCCAACCAGGGCAAGCGCGTGGCCAACCTGCTCGGCGCCGACGTGGACGAACAGGTGCGCCGCGAGGTCTGGGACTTCTTCGACGAGCGGGGCGCGACGGTCTGGGACTGGGGCGACCGGACCCACCAGGCCAACTGGGGCGCCGCCGACGACCGGCACCAGCAGGACTGGCGGGCCGTCTACGACCGCGGTGAGGCCAAGTGGAGCGAGTACTACGAGCGCCTGCAGAAGGACTGACCCGCCGCGCGGACGGGTCCGGCCGGAGCCGGCCGCGACGGCGTGGGGCGAGAGCGCCGGAGGCGGCCCGGAGCGGCGACGGGCTCAGCTTGCGCCGAGGGCCGCGCACGCGGCCTCGATGGACTCCGGGGACAGGACGTGGTCGATGGCCAGCACCGCCGCCCCCATGACGCCGGCGCGCTCGCCGGCGACCGAGGGCGCCACACTCAGGTGCTCCGTGGCCAGGGGCAGGGACCGCCGGTAGACGACCTCCCGGATGCCGGCCAGCAGGTGCTCCCCGGCCTGGGCGAGGCTGCCGCCGATCACGATCACGGACGGGTTGATGAGGTTCACGCAGGTGGCCAGGACGTCGCCGATGTCCCGCCCCGCCTGGCGGATCGCCTGCACGGCCAGCGGGTCCCCGGAGCGGACGAGGTCGATCACGTCCTGGCTGGTGGACAGCGTGCCGGCGGTCTGCTCGTTGAGCGTCCGCACGAGGGCGGGAGCGCCGGCGAGCGCCTCGAGGCATCCGGTGTTGCCGCAGCGGCAGAGCAGCTCGTCGCCGCGCGGCACCCGGACGTGGCCGAGGTCCCCCGCGGTGCCCTGGGCGCCGCGCTGGAGCGCGCCGCCGGAGATGATCCCCGCGCCGATGCCCGTGGCCACCTTGACGAACATCAGCTCGGTGGTTGCGGGCCAGAAGAGGCTGCGCTCGCCCAGGGCCATGATGTTGACGTCGTTGTCCACCAGCACGGGCACCTCGTAGTGGGCCTGCACGAGGGCGGGGACGTCGACGCGGTCCCACCCCGGCATGATGGGCGGGTTGATCGGCCGGCCCGTCTCGTGCTCCACCGGACCGGGCAGCCCGATGCCGATGGCGGCGAGGTCCGCGGCAGGGCGGTCCGCGCGCTCGAGCAGCGCGGCGACCGTGCGCACGAGCCAGCCCAGGACCGCCTCGGGGCCCTCGCCGATCGCGAGCGCCTGGCGCTCCTCGGCGAGCTCCCGGCCGGAGAGGTCCGCCAGGATGGCCCGGGCGTGCGTCGCCCCGAAGTCCGCGCCGACCACCACCCGGGCGCCCGGGTTCAGGGCGAAGAGCGAGGGTGGGCGCCCCCCGGTGGAGGCGGCCCCGCCGTAGGGTGCGACGAGTCCCAGGGTCATGAGGGTGTCCACGCGGGACGCCACGGTGGAGCGGGCCAGCCCGGTCAGCTGGGCGAGCTCCGCCCGGGTCCTCGGGCGGCCGTCGCGCAGCAGCTGGAAGACTTCGCTCGCCCCCGGGGCGGGCGAGTCCGAGGAGCGCGGCGACGGCGCCGACGGAGGACTCTGCAGCACTTTTTCAGTAGAGCATGCCCCCTTAGGGGGGTCAAGCACGTCACAAACGCACAGTGATGGAACAACTTTTGCAGGACTGTCGACAGAAGTCTGTGGTGCGTGTCACAGTGACCGCATGAACGAGCGCACGAGCTCCCCGGTGCTGGACGTCACCGGCCTGTCGAAGTCCTTCTTCGGGGTGCCGGTGCTCGAGGACGTGGACCTGCGGCTGCACGCCGGCGAGGTGCACGGGCTCGTCGGCGAGAACGGCGCCGGCAAGTCCACCCTGATGAAGGTGCTCGCCGGGGTGCACGAGCGGGACGCGGGCACCGTGCAGATCGGCGGCACCCCCGTCGAGTTCCACCACCCCACCCAGGCGCACGTGGCCGGGCTGTCGACGGTGTTCCAGGAGTTCAACCTGCTGCCCGACCGCACCGTGGCCGAGAACGTGTTCCTCGGCCGCGAGCCGCGCCGGGGCCTGCTCGTGGACCGGCGGGCCATGAACGCGAGGACGAGCGAGCTGCTCGAGGACCTGGGCATCACCAGCATCCGGCCGACCACGACCGTGAGCTCGCTGTCCGTGGCCCAGCAGCAGATCGTGGAGATCGCCAAGGCCATCAGCTACGACGCCCGCATCATCTCCATGGACGAGCCGACCGCGGCCCTCGCCGGCCCCGAGGTGGACCTGCTCTACGCGATCGTCCGCCGGCTCCGGGCGCGCGGCACCGCCATCCTGTACGTGTCCCACCGGCTGAAGGAGATCTTCGACCTGTGCGACACCATCACCGTCCTCAAGGACGGCCGCGTGGTGGGCACCGAGCCCGCCTCCGCCATGGACGACGCCGCCCTGGTGCGGATGATGGTGGGCCGCCCGATCTCCGCCTACTTCCCGGAGGCGGTGCCCGGCACCGGGGTGGGGCGGGAGCTCCTGAGGATCGACGGCGGCGGCAACGACCAGCTCGACGGCATCGACCTGACCCTGCGCGCCGGGGAGATCGTGGGGGTCGCCGGGCTCCAGGGCTCGGGGCGGACGGAGCTGGTGGAGGCCGTCTTCGGCGTCCACCCCTTCACCCGCGGGTCCATGGCGCTGGACGGCAGGCCGTACACGGCCACCTCGCCCCGGCAGGCCGTCCGGCAGGGCGTGGCCCTGATCACGGAGGACCGCAAGTCCCAGGGGCTGAGCCTCGACCAGTCCATCCTGGACAACGCCCTGGGCGTGATCCGCTCCGTCTTCCCGCGGCGGACCGCCGCGGCCCGCAAGGACGTCCCCGGGGTCCTCTCCTCGCTGGAGGTCGTGGCCCGGGACCTGGACCAGGAGGTCCAGTACCTCTCGGGCGGGAACCAGCAGAAGGTCGTCCTCGCCAAGTGGCTGGCCGTGGACCCGCGGGTCGTGCTGCTCGACGAGCCCACCCGAGGGATCGACGTGGGCGCCAAGATCGCCGTCTACAACCTCATGCGCATGCTCGCCGCGGAGGGCAGGGCCATCCTCATGGTCTCCAGCGAACTGCCGGAGGTCCTCGGCATGTCCAGCCGGATCGTGGTCCTGCGCGACGGCCGGATCGCCGGTGAGCTCCCGCCGGACAGCACCGAGGAGCAGGTGCTGCGGCTGGCCACCGGCGCCCGCACGGAAGGGGCGAGACCGTGAACGCGTTCTCGAGGCTCACGTCCACCCACATCGTCTACCTCGTGGTGCTGCTCACCGTCGTGGTCGGCACGGTGCTCGTGGGCGCCACCGGGCGCAGCTTCGTCAGCGCCGGCAACATCTCCGCAATCCTCACCGGGACCAGCGTCCTCGGCTTCATCGCGATCGGCCAGACGCTCGTGATCCTGGTGGGGAGCCTCGACCTGTCCGTGCCGTACGTCATCAGCCTCGCGAGCCTGCTCTCGGCCGGCCTCATGGCGAACCAGCCCGGGAACGTCCTGCCCGGCGTGGCGCTGGCCCTGGTCGTCTCCGCGGGCATCGGCCTGGTCAACGGCCTGGTGGTGTCCGGGCTGAAGGTCCACGGGTTCATCGCCACGCTGGGCACCGGGCTCGTCGTCAGCGGCTACCTCGCCACCAACTACAAGGGCAGCTCGGGGCAGACCCCGGTGGCCTTCCGCCTCATCGGGGCCACGGGCATCGGCCCGGTCCCCATCTCCACGCTGATCATGCTGGCCTGCGCGGGCGCGGTGCTGCTCATGCTGACCCGCAGTCGCCTGGGCCACCACATGTACGCGGTCGGCGGGGACATCCGGGTGGCCCGGATGTCCGGGATCCGGACCGGCACCCCGATCGTGGCCGCCCACGTCATCTGCTCCGTCATGGCCGGTCTCGCGGGGCTGCTGCTCGCGGCGCGGCTCGGGGTGGGCAGCCCCACGATCGGGTCCCAGGGCGGGTACGACCTGCTCTCCATCGCCGCCGTGGTCCTGGGCGGGACGCTCCTGGCGGGCGGCAAGGGATCGCTGGTGGGGACGCTGGGCGGGGTCCTCATCTTCGCGATGATCGACAACATCATGAGCGTGATGCAGATCAACCCGTTCCTCAAGGACGTGGTCCGCGGCATCGTCATCGTCGTCGCCGTGGCCGTCTACGCCCGGCGCCGGGTGGTCAGCCGGCCCGCGCGCTTCGACGACCGGAGCGGACGGACCGCGCAGGAGGTCACGGCATGAGCGCCACCGTCACGGACCGCACCGCGGTCCTGCAGCAGAACCGGTCACCGTGGCACGAGCGCGTGCTGCGCGGGCTGCGGACACCCGGCGGGGCCGTCTTCGTGCTCCTCCTGGTGCTGCTGGTCGCGGCCGTCGCCGTCAACCCGTCCTTCGGCGAACCGGGCTCGCTGATCCGGTTCGTCGGCCGCACGGCGCCGATCGCCATCGCGGCCATCGGGCAGTACTTCGTGATCGTCTCCGGGGAGTTCGACCTGTCCATGGGCTCGGTGGTCACCGCCCAGGTGTTCGTGGCCGGCAACCTCATCGGCCAGGACGACAGCCGGACGGTGCCCGTGCTGGTCCTGATGCTCGTCCTCGGCGCCCTCGTGGGCCTGGTCAACGGGCTGGTCACCACGCTCCTGAAGGTGCCGAGCTTCATCGTCACCCTCGGCACCATGCTCGCCCTGCTCGGGCTGGTGCTCTACTGGACGGGCGGCGCCGCGACGGGGAACCCCGCGGACAGCTTCCGGCAGATCGGCCGCGGCGGCATCCAGGACGTCCCGGTCCTGGGGATCCTGCCCTACCCGGTGGTCCTGGTGACGGTCGTCGCGCTCGCCGCCCTCTGGCTCATGCGCCGGCCCTACGGCCGCACGCTCGTCGCCGTGGGCGACAACCCCCGGGCCGCCGCGCTGACCGGGGCCCGGGTCTGGTGGGTGCGCACCCGGGCGTTCATGCTCTCCTCCCTGGCCGCCACCGTGGCGGGGATCATCCTCGTCGGCTACGCCGGCGTGCACCCGTCCGTGGGGCGCGGCTACGAGTTCACGGCCATCACCGCCGTGGTCCTCGGCGGGGTCGTGCTGGGCGGCGGGCGCGGCTGGGTGCTCTCCGCGGCCGCCGGCGCCTTCGCCCTCGAGACCCTCTTCGCGCTCCTGAACTTCCTGGGGGTCCAGTCGACCTGGCGGGACACCGTCCAGGGCGCGATCATCATCCTCGCCGTCGCCGCCGGCACCCAGACCTGGAAGCGCCGCCGGCGCGGCCGGACCGCGGCGGCGCAGGAGCCGAGACGTGCCATCGCAGCACCGCCCACCCCGGGCACCGACGAGGAAGGAACATGATGCGCCGAAGCATCCAGTCAAGGATCACCGTGGTGGCAGCGGCAGCGCTGCTGGGACTGACCGCCTGCACCACCGACCAGTCGATGGAGGAGCCGCCGCCCGCCGAGACGGGGGGCGCGGAGGCCGCCGCCACGCCGGCCCCGGAGGGCGGTGACGAGTGGTTCGACCAGGCGGAGTACGACCGGCAGCTCGAGCAGCGCTCCGCCTCCTTCGAGGGGGACCCGGAGCAGCCCTGGACGCAGTACATCGACGGGGAGACGACCGCCACCGGGGAGTTCGCCGCCGACGGCCCGCAGAAGGTGTGCTTCTCCAACGCCTCCATCTCCAACCCCTGGCGCCAGACCGGGTGGATCACCATGAACGAGCAGCTGAAGGTGCTCCAGGACTCCGGGGTGATCTCCGAGATGGAGACCCGCGACGCCCAGGACGACGACAACACGCAGATCGCCGACATCGACTACTTCATCGCCGAGGGCGAGTGCGACGGGTTCATCATCTCGCCGAACTCGACCGCCGCCCTGACGCCCGCCGTGGAGCGCGCCTGCGAGACCGGCAAACCGGTGGTGGTCTTCGACCGCGGGGTGGAGACCGACTGCGCGACGACGTTCATCCACCCCATCGGCGGCTTCGCCTGGGGCATCGACTCGGCGAACTTCCTGGTGGACAACCTGCAGGAGGGTGACAAGGTGGTGGCCCTGCGCATCCTCCCGGGCGTCGACGTCCTGGAGCAGCGCTGGGCCGCGGCCGAGCGGATCTTCGAGGAGAACGGGATCGAGGCGACGGACTACTTCACCGGCGCCGACCCCACCGAGATCAAGAAGATCATCTCCGACGAGCTCGCCACCGGGGACGTGCAGGGCGTGTGGATGGACGCCGGCGACGGCGCCGTCGCGGCCATCGAGGCGTTCGAGGACGCCGGCGCGGACTACCCGGTGATGACCGGAGAGGACGAGATGAGCTACCTGCGCAAGTGGGAGGACACCGGCCTGACCGGCCTCGCCCCGGTGTACTCGAACTTCCAGTGGCGCACCCCGCTGCTGGCGCTCGAGCAGATCTTCGCCGGCGAGGACGTCCCCGCCGAGTGGGTCCTGCCGCAGGAGCCGATCACCGAGGAGCAGCGGGCGGACTTCCTCGCCGACAACGAGGGGATGCCCGACGGCCACTACGCCAAGTTCGGCGGCGAGGACCTGCCCGGCTACCCCGACGTCTGGCGGGACCGCGTCATCCCCTGACCCGCCCGACCGCGCCCTGCCCGCCACCGGCCCGGCCCCGGGACACCCCGGCGGCGGGCGGGGCGCCATCCAGCCCACCGCAACGAGAGGAGGCAGACCCGTGCAGCGCCCGATCGCCGTCAACACCTGGGTGTGGGAGTCCCCCCTCACCGACGCGAACCTGCCCCCGCTCCTGGCGAGGATCGCGGACATGGGCTTCGACGCCGTCGAGCTCCCGCTGGAGAACGTCGGCGACCTCTCGGCCGGGGCGGTGCGGGACGCCCTCGGCGGGCTCAGCCCGCTGCTCGTCGGCGCCATGGCGCCCGGGCGCGAGCTCGTCCTGGCGGACGACGCCGTGATCACCCGCACCCAGCACTATCTCAGCGCCTGCATCCGGCTGGCCCACGACATCGGCGCCCCGGCCGTGTGCGGGCCCTTCTACGCCCGCACGGGCCGGGTGTGGCGGATGGACGCGGCGGAGCGCGCGGACGCCTACGCGCAGCTGCGGCGCCGTCTCGCCCCGCTGGCCGCCGAGGCCGAGGCCGCCGGGGTGGTCCTCGGCATCGAACCGCTCAACCGCTACGAGACGTCCCTGCTCAACACCACCGCCCAGGCGCTCGAGGCCCTCGGGCCGCTGCTGGGCCACGGCGTGGGACTGGCCCTGGACACCTACCACCTGAACATCGAGGAGCGCTCCTCCGCCGACGCCGTCCGGGCGGCCGGCCGGCACCTCGTCCACGTCCAGGTCTGCGGCAACGACCGGGGAGCCCCCGGCGGGGACCAGACGGACTGGACGGGCATCTTCGACGCCCTGGACGCCGTCGGCTACACCGGCGCCCTCAGCATCGAGAGCTTCACCGCCCGCAACGCCAGCATCGCCACCGCCGCCTCGATCTGGCGGCCCCTGGCCGAGAGCCAGGACCAGCTCGCCGAGGACGGACTGGCGTTCCTGCGCTCGTGCGCCGCCCGGTCCCCAGGAGGACACCCATGACCACCACCGTGCCCGACCCCGCCGCTCCCCCCGCCCACGGGAGCGCCCTCCTGGGCGTCGCCGTGCTCGGCCACTCCTTCATGGGCAAGGCCCACTCCAACGCCTGGCGCAACGTCAACGCCTTCTACCCCACGCCCCGCGTGGCGCAGAAGGTGCTGGTGGGCCGGAACGCCGGGCACGTGGCCGAGGCCGCCCGGCGGTACGGCTGGGAGGAGAGCGGCACCGACTGGCGGTCGGTGCTGGAACGGGACGACGTCCACGTCGTCGACATCTGCACCCCCGGCCACCTGCACGCCGACATGGCCGTGGCCGCCCTCGAGGCCGGCAAGCACGTGCTCGTGGAGAAGCCGCTGGCCAACACGGTGGCCGAGGCCGAGCGGATGGCGGCCGCCGCGGCCGCCGCCCGGACCCGCGGCGTCCACTCCATGGTGGGCTTCAACTACCGCCGGGTGCCGGCCCTGGCACTGGCCCGGCAGCTGATCGCGGACGGCCGCGTGGGCCTGGTCCGGCAGGTCCGGGTCAGCTACCTGCAGGACTGGCTCGCCGACGAGCACGCGCCCATGACCTGGCGCCTGCGCCGGGAGACCGCCGGGTCCGGGGCGCTGGGCGATCTCGCCTCCCACGCCGTCGACCAGGTGCGCTTCCTCCTGGACTCGCCGGTCACGTCCGTCTCCGGGACGCTCACCACGTTCGTCCCCACCCGGACGGGGGAGGACGGCCCCGAGCCGGTGACGGTCGACGACGCCGCCTGGGCCACCCTGCGCACCGCCTCCGGGGCGGTGGTCGGCCTGGAGGTCTCCCGCTGCGCCACCGGCCGCAAGAACGCCCTCGGGATCGAGGTCTACGGATCGCTGGGCGGGCTGCGCTTCGACCTCGAGCGGCTCAACGAGCTGCACCTGTTCGACGCCACCGCGCCGCCGGACACCCAGGGCAGCAGCCGGATCCTTGTCACCGAGGCCACCCACCCCTACGTGGGGGCGTGGTGGCCGGCCGGGCACGTCCTGGGCTGGGACCACACGTTCACCAGCCAGGCCGCCGAGCTCCTGCGGTCCATCGACACGGGGACCCCGGCCGCCCCCGGGTTCGAGGACGGCCTGGAGGTCCAGCGGGTGCTCGCCGCCGTGACGGACAGCGCGGCGCGCTCCGGCGCCACCGTCCACCTCTGACCCCGGACGAGCGGAGCACCGCTCTCCCCGACCCGAAGGACCGACGATGGGACACCACCCCTACACGCTGTTCACCGGCCAGTGGGCCGACCTCCCGCTCGAGGAGGTCGCCGAGCTGGCGGCCGGCTGGGGCTACGACGGCCTGGAGATCGCCGTCTCCGGCGAGCACCTCGACGCCTGGCGGTGGGACGACGACGCCTACGTCCAGGACCGGCTCGACATCCTCGAGCGCCACGGCCTCGGGGTCTGGGCCATCTCCAACCACCTCAAGGGCCAGGCGGTCTGCGACGACCCGATCGACTTCCGGCACGAGTCCATCGTGGGACCCCGGGTCTGGGGCGACGGCACGCCCGAGGGAGTGCGCACCCGCGCCGCCGAGGAGCTGCAGCACACCGCACGGCTCGCGCGGAAACTGGGCGTGGACACCGTGGTCGGCTTCACCGGGTCCTCCGTCTGGCAGTACGTGGCGATGTTCCCGCCCGTCTCCCAGGACGTGATCGACGCCGGGTACCAGGACTTCGCGGACCGGTGGAACCCCATCCTGGACGTCTTCGACGAGTGCGGGGTGCGCTTCGCCCACGAGGTCCACCCCTCCGAGATCGCCTACGACTACTGGTCCACGCACCGGGCGCTGGAGGCCATCGGCCACCGCCCGGCCTTCGGGCTGAACTGGGACCCCAGCCACTTCCTGTGGCAGCAGATCGACCCGGTGGCGTTCATCTCCGACTTCGCGGACCGGATCTACCACGTGGACTGCAAGGACACGAAGATGCGGACCGGCGGTGGGCGCAACGGCGTCCTGTCCTCGCACCTGCCCTGGGGCGACCCCCGCCGCGGCTGGGACTTCGTCTCGACCGGACGGGGGGACGTGCCGTGGGAGGACAGCTTCCGGGCCCTCACCGCCATCGGCTACGACGGACCGATCTCCGTGGAGTGGGAGGACGCCGGCATGGACCGCCTCCGGGGCGCCCCCGAGGCCCTGGCCTTCCTGAAGCGCTTCGACTTCGCCCCCTCCGGCGCCTCGTTCGACGCCGCCTTCCGGCAGTAGCCGGCCCGGGGCGGCACCCCGGCGGGCCCCGGTCCGGGGCGTACCCCGGTGTCAGCCGAACGGCGTCGTGGACACCGGCGGTCCGCAGGCGCACGATGGAGACCCACACCGCAGGAGGAACCATGGGCGAGGTCGGCCGGCAGGCCACGAGGGCGGCCGACGCCGCGGACGACGCGACGGACTCCCGCGGGTTCGTCCTCGCGGCCCGCGCCGGGTACGTGGCGGCGGGTCTGCTGCACGTCATGATCGGGGTCATCGCGCTGCGCGTGGCCACCGGCGGCTCGGGCTCGGCGGACCAGTCGGGGGCGGTCGCCGCGCTCGCCGGCAGCCCGGGCGGCACCGTCCTGCTGTGGGCGTGCTTCCTCGGCTGCGCGGCGCTCGCCGTCTTCCTGTTCAGCGAGATCTTCTTCGGCGCGACGCAGCGCTCGGACCGGGACCGGCTCAAGCACCGCGTCAAGATGGGCGGCCAGGCGGTCGTCTACGGCGCCATCGGCGCCGTGTTCGGGACCTACGCCCTCGGCGGCACGAGCGACAGCAGCGGGTCCACCCAGTCGCTCAGCGCCCGGCTCATGGCGCACCCGGCCGGCACTGTCCTGCTGATCGCCGTGGGGCTGGGCCTCGTCGTCGCCGGCGCCTTCTTCGTCCACCGGGGCGTGACGAGGTCCTTCCGGGAGAACCTGAAGAGCCTGCCGCCGGGCACGGCCGGCAGGGCGGTCATGTGGCTGGGCACGGCCGGCTACGCGGCCAAGGGCGTGGCCCTGGCGGTGCTCGGGGTGCTCGTCGTCGTCGCCACGGTGCGCAGCGACCCGGAGCAGTCGTCGGGGCTGGACGGTGCGCTCAGGGCCCTCCAGGAGCAGCCCTTCGGGGCGTGGATCCTCGGGGCCGTGGCCCTGGGCCTCATCTGCTACGGGGTCTTCATGGTGGTCCGGGCCAGGTACCAGCGGATGTGACCGCGCCCTCCCGGCACGCCGTCCGGGGTGCCCGGGGCTGCCGGCCGACCGGCCTTCGCGGGGCGCGGCACGAGGAATAGAATGGTCCCATCCGCACCGCGGTCACCTGGGGGACGCCATGTCTGAAGAGCAGCACACCGTCAACGAGGACGCGCCGTCGTCGGGCTACCGCCTCCTGGACCGGTTGAACCAGATCGCGCTCAAGATCTACGGTGCGGCCGATCGCGTGGCGCCGGAGACCCACGGCGCCGGGGAGAGCGAACGGGCCCACGCCTGGTACGAGGAGTGCCAGAAGCACTTCGTGATCGAGCGGGACGAGCACGGCAACGAGTACCTCTACCACCGCGACGACTCCCGCGGCGGCCCCCGGGCCGGGACGTCCCGCAACTGACGGCCCCGCCCGCGGCACGGCGCGTCAGCGCATCGCGCGCAGCGCGTCCACCAGTGCCGTGGTGCGCCGGCCGAGCAGCCGCGACAGGTCCCCGGTGACGAGGTCCAGCGCGCCGTCCTCGATGTTGGCGTCCAGTGCGACCAGGAACCGCGCGGTGCTCTCGTCCACGCCGGTCCGCTCCAGCTCCGCCAGGTGCTGCTCGGGCGTGAGCCGCCGGTAGGTCACCTCCCGGTCCAGGACCTCGGTCAGCGCGGCGGCCAGCTCGTCGAAGCTCCACGCCACGTCCCCCGAGAGCTCGTAGGTCTGCCCCGCGTGGCCGTCCTGGGCGAGGACCGCGGCGATCGCCTCCGCGTAGTCCTCGCGGGTGGCGCTGGCCACCCGGCCGTCCCCGGCACTGGCCAGGACCACGCCGGTGGTCTCCGCGTGCCGCAGGGCCGGCTCGAAGTTCTCGGTGTACCAGCCGTTGCGCAGGATCGTGAACGGGAGCCCGGACGCGGCGATCGCCTCCTCCGTGGCCAGGTGCTCGTCGGCGAGCAGCAGCTTCCCGCGGTCGGCGCCGAGGGCGCTGGTGTAGACGAGGCGGGACACCCCGGCCCGGACGGCGGCGTCGACCGCGTTCCGGTGCTGGGGAACCCGGATCCCCACCTCGCTGCTGGAGATGAGCAGGACCGTGTCCGCCCCCGCGAACGCCTCGTCGAGGGTCGCGGGCTCGGTGTAGTCGGCCCGGACGGTGGCCAGGCCCAGCTCCCGGAGGGCGCCGAGCTTCTCCTCGTCGCGGCCGGCGGCCACGAGGTCCGGCAGCTGCACGTCCAGGCGCAGCAGGGAGCTGATGACGTGGCGGCCCAGCCGGCCGGTCGCGCCGGTGATGACGATGGACACGGTGTTCCTCCCGGTGGTGGCCCGGCCGCTGCCGGCGGGGCCCTTTTCGAAGNCACCCACTGGGCGATGCCCCCGGAGATCAGCACCATGAGCATGATGAGGACCACGATGAGGACCAGCATCAGCGTGACGAGGAGGTTCAAAAACCGCTTCGAAAAGCCGGCACCCGCCCGGCGCGGCGGTGTGCCCTGTGCAACGGGCGGCGCCCGCGGCGTATTTCCGGCGGGCGGCCCCGGCGGCCGCGGGGCCGATCGCCTCCGGAGGAACCCGGCCTCCGTGTCCGGGGCGGCGCGTAGCCTGGTGCCATGAGCCTCGCCCAGAAGATCAACCGTGTCGTCGCCCCCTTCGAGGTCATCTCCGACTACGTGCCCGCCGGCGACCAGCCCCGGGCCATCGAGGAGCTCGCCGCGAGGATCGAGGCGGGGGAGAAGGACGTCGTGCTGCTCGGAGCCACCGGCACCGGCAAGTCCGCGACCGCCGCGTGGCTCATCGAGCGCGTCCAGCGGCCCACCCTCGTCATGGTGCAGAACAAGACGCTCGCCGCGCAGCTCGCCAACGAGCTGCGGGAGCTGCTGCCCAACAACGCCGTCGAGTACTTCGTGTCCTACTACGACTACTACCAGCCCGAGGCCTACGTGCCGCAGACGGACACCTTCATCGAGAAGGACTCCTCCATCAACGAGGAGGTCGAGCGGCTGCGGCACTCCGCGACCAACGCGCTGCTGACCCGCCGGGACGTCGTCGTGGTCGCCACCGTGTCCTGCATCTACGGTCTGGGCACCCCCGAGGAGTACGTGGCGCAGATGGTCACGCTGCGCCGGGGGGAGGAGATGGACCGCGACGAGCTGCTGCGCCGGTTCGTGAACATGCAGTACGCGCGCAACGACGTCGACTTCCACCGCGGCACGTTCCGCGTGCGCGGGGACACCGTGGAGATCATCCCGATGTACGAGGAGCACGCGGTCCGGGTGGAGTTCTTCGGCGACGAGATCGAGTCGATCTACACCCTGCACCCGCTCACCGGGGAGATCATCCGGGAGGAGACGGAGATGTACGTCTTCCCCGCCTCCCACTACGTGGCCGGCGCGGACCGGATGGCCACGGCCGTGAAGTCCATCGAGGACGAGCTCGCCGCGCGGCTGAAGGAGCTGGAGTCCCAGAACAAGCTCGTCGAGGCCCAGCGGCTGCGGATGCGCACCACGTACGACCTCGAGATGATGGAGCAGATGGGCTACTGCAACGGCATCGAGAACTACTCGTTGCACATCGACGGCCGCCCCCGCGGCTCCGCCCCGCACTGCCTCATCGACTACTTCCCGGACGACTTCCTGCTGGTGGTCGACGAGTCCCACGTGACGATCCCGCAGATCGGCGGCATGTACGAGGGGGACATGTCCCGCAAGCGCACCCTCGTGGAGCACGGCTTCCGGCTGCCCTCGGCGATGGACAACCGCCCGCTGAAGTGGGACGAGTTCCTGGGGCGCATCGGCCAGACCGTCTACCTCTCGGCCACGCCGGGCAAGTACGAGCTGTCCCAGGCGGACGGCTACGTGGAGCAGATCATCCGGCCCACCGGGCTGATCGACCCCGAGGTGGTCGTCAAGCCGACCAAGGGGCAGATCGACGACCTCCTCGACGAGATCAACGTGCGGGTCGAGCGGGACGAGCGCGTGCTCGTCACGACCCTCACCAAGCGCATGGCCGAGGACCTCACCGAGTACCTCATGGAGCACGGGGTCAGGGTCCAGTACCTGCACTCGGACGTGGACACCCTCCGCCGCGTGGAGCTGCTGCGCGAGCTGCGGATGGGCACGTTCGACGTCCTCGTGGGCATCAACCTGCTGCGCGAGGGCCTGGACCTGCCCGAGGTCTCCCTGGTGGCGATCCTCGACGCCGACAAGGAGGGCTTCCTGCGCTCCACGACGTCCCTCATCCAGACGATCGGCCGTGCCGCCCGCAACGTCTCCGGCCAGGTGCACATGTACGCGGACCGGATCACCGACTCCATGGCCACGGCCATCGAGGAGACGAACCGGCGCCGGGAGATCCAGGTCGCCTACAACACGGAGCACGGGATCGACCCCCAGCCGCTGCGGAAGAAGATCGCGGACATCACCGACCAGCTCCAGCGCGAGGAGGAGGACACCCGGGAGCTGCTCGCCCGCCGTGCCGCCGCCGGGAAGAAGACCGCGCCGACCGGGGCGAAGGGCGGGCGGGACGCCGTGACGGCCGCGGAGGACAAGCTGCGCCGGGACGGGTTCGCGGCCGCGCCGGCGGAGGACCTCACGGACCTCATCGCTCAGATGACGGAGCAGATGCAGGCCGCGGCCGCCGAGCTGCAGTTCGAGCTCGCCGGGCGGATCCGCGACGAGCTCGCGGACCTCAAGAAGGAGCTGCGGCAGATGCAGCAGGCAGGGCACGCCTGAGCCCGCTCCGGCCGGGACCGGGACCCGGGGCCGCGTCCGTTCCCGGCGTTCTCCCAGGTTCGGGTAGAGTGCTCTCCGCGTAGGGGAGTATCCCTCAGCGCTGCGGTCGTCAGCACGCCGGGCAACGGAGCCGGGCCGGTCGCAGCGACCGCACCTCGGCACCCGGGCCTCCAGCCCGCCGGGGGCGGTGGAGAGACTTGCGGCTCATCGTGATGCCCCGGTCCGCCCCGTTCCCCGGACGACGCCGACCCGCGGGCTCACCCATCTCCAAGCGAAAGAACTCGCGTGCACACACAGCTACCCGCGTGGTTCGAGATCGGCTCCTTCGTCGTTCTCGGCTGCATCCTTCTCTTCGACCTGATCATGGTCGCCAAGCGCCCCCACGAGCCCTCCATGAAGGAGGCCGGCATCTGGGTGGGCGTCTACGTGGCCCTCGCCCTGGTCTTCGGCGCCCTGATGTTCGCCTTCGCGGGCGCCGAGCAGGGCACACAGTTCGTGGCGGGCTGGATCACGGAGTACAGCCTCAGCATCGACAACCTGTTCGTGTTCATCGTGATCATGACCCGCTTCGCGGTGCCGCGGAAGTACCAGCAGGAGGTGCTGATGGTGGGCATCATCATCGCGCTGGTCCTGCGCGGGATCTTCATCCTGCTGGGCGCCACGATCATCGCAAACTTCTCCTGGGTCTTCTACCTCTTCGGCGTCTTCCTTCTCTGGACGGCGTACCACCAGGCCAAGGACGACGGCGAGGACGAGTCGGAGGAGAACGGCCTCATCCGCAGGCTGCGCACCGTGGTCCCCATGACGGACCGGTACGACGGCAACAAGCTGCGCACCACCGTGGACGGCAAGAAGCTCTTCACCCCGATGCTCGTCGTCTTCGTGACCATCGGCGTGACCGACCTGATGTTCGCCTTCGACTCCATCCCGGCGATCTTCGGGCTGACCCAGAGCCCGTTCATCGTCTTCACGGCCAACATCTTCGCCCTCATGGGCCTGCGCCAGCTCTACTTCCTGCTCGGCGGGCTCATGGAGCGGCTCATCTACCTCAAGCACGGACTGTCGCTGATCCTGGCGTTCATCGGCGTCAAGCTCATCCTGCACGCCATGCACGAGAACGAGGTGCCCTTCATCAACGGCGGCGAGCACATCGGGTGGGCCCCCGAGATCCCCACCTTCGTGTCCCTCGGCGTGATCGTGGCCATCATCGTGGTCGCCACGGTCGCCTCGATGGTCAGCCCGAAGGGCCGGTCCGCCCACGCCGTCGCCGAGCTGCACCGGGCCATCGAGGTCTACCGGGGCATCCCGGAGGGCACCCCCACCCAGGAGATCCGCATCGTGCAGGCCGAGCTCGTGCAGAAGCACCGTGCGGCCCGCGGTGCCTCGGAACGCTCCGCCGTGGAGCTGCCCGACCTCCACGAGCACACGGGCAAGACCGCGGAGGAGCACCACAGCGAGAGCCGGCACCTGGAGCACGCGGAGCACCGGGAGGCCCGGCACTGAGCACCACCGCAGGCTGAGCGCCCGGGACCGTCCTCGACGGCCCGTGCGGGGAGGGGCCCGGTCCGCCGCACGGCGGACCGGGCCCCTGGCCGTGCCGGCCGGGACGTCCGTATAGACTGGGCCGAGCCTAGGGGAGTATCCCTCAGCGCTGTGGACGTCAGCACGTCGGGTGCCACAACCCGGCCGGACGCAGCGGTCGAGCCCAGCACTGGACCGGAACGGTCCGGCGGGAACGGCGGAGAGACTTACGGCTGTCCCGTACTCGACCCCGAAAGCAGAACCATGGAAGTCTCACTCACCGTCTGGATCGTCACCATCGCGGCCATCATCGGCCTGCTGCTCTTCGACTACGTGTTCCACGTGCGCAAGGCCCACGAACCGCAGCTCAAGGAAGCCGCGATCTGGTCCGCGATCTACGTGGGCATCGCCCTCCTCTTCGGCCTGTTCGTCCTCGTCCAGTGGGGCGGCCGGTACGCCGGCGAGTACTACGCCGGGTACATCACCGAGAAGGCGCTGTCGGTCGACAACCTCTTCGTCTTCCTCATCATCATCGCGTCCTTCAAGGTCCCGCGCGAGGACCAGCAGAAGGTCCTGCTGTTCGGCATCACGTTCGCCCTGATCGCCCGCACCGCCCTGATCTTCGTGGGCGCCGGGCTGATCAACCAGTTCGCCTGGATCTTCTACCTGTTCGGCCTCATCCTGCTGCTGACGGCCGGCTCCCTGATCAAGGGCGAGCTGTCCGAGTCCGCCCACGACGAGGCGGACAACTTCATCATCCGCACCGCCAAGCGCTTCATGCACACCTCCGACGAGTACGACGGCGACAAGCTGTTCACCATGGAGAACGGCAAGAAGGTCATGACGCCGATGCTGCTCGTGATGGTGGCCATCGGCGGCACCGACGTGCTCTTCGCGCTGGACTCCATCCCCGCGATCTTCGGCCTGACCCAGCAGACCTACCTGGTGTTCACCGCCGTGGCGTTCTCCCTCATGGGCCTGCGCCAGCTCTACTTCCTCATCGACGGTCTCCTGGACCGCCTCATCTACCTCTCCTGGGGCCTGGCGATCATCCTCGGCTTCATCGGCGTCAAGCTCATCCTGCACGCCCTGCACGAGAACAACCTGGGCTTCATCAACAACGGTGAGCACGTGGAGGTCGTCGAGGTCGGCATCAGCCTCTCGCTGACCGTCATCGTGGGGGTGCTGATCATCACCGTCCTGGCCTCCCTCTACAGCCCCAAGGGCCGGGCCCTGCGCGTGCTCAACGGCCTGCAGACCGTCGCCGAGAAGTACGTGACCCTGCCGCAGGACGCCCCCGCCGGGGAGCGCCAGAAGCTGGCGGAGAAGGCCGCGAAGTACCAGCGGCAGATGCCGAAGATCTCCGACAAGCACCGCCAGGAGCTGCTCGAGTCCGAGAAGCAGTTCCACGAGCTCCTGGACCGCGCCCGCGGCAAGCACCGCGAGTTCGAGCGCACCGGGGTGGGCCCGGAGCCGGACGCCGTGCCGGCCCCGGAGGCCGAGGCCCTCTCCGGTGCCCGGGCCGAGACCCAGGAGTCGGCCGGCACCACGACCCCGGACGCCCCCCGCGGCGGCGGCAGCTCCGCCGTCTGAGCCACCCCATCCCGGTGCCCCGCGCACCGGGAGCAGGAGCCCCCGGCGCGCACCGAGCAGGTGCGCACCGGGGGCTCCGTCGTCGTGGGAGGGACCGCCGGGCGGCCCCGGCTCAGCGGCCCGTCTCGGTGATGGGCCCCACGTTGTCCACGACCACCGCGGGGAAGCCGTCCTCGTCCGAGGCCCGCAGGTCGATGCGGGCGTTGATGCCCCAGTCGTGGTGGCCGTCCGGGTCGTCGAAGACCTGCACCACGGTCCAGAACCCCGGCAGGCCCTCGGGCTGCTCGTCGATCCGGATCAGCCCCGGCCCCCTCGACTGGGGGTCCGTGTAGATGTCCTCGTGCTCGCCGAAGTACGCGTCCATGGCGTCCGCCCACCGGTCCCGGTCCCAGCCGTGCTCGCCGTCGAGGGCGCCCAGGACCTTGTCCTTCTCGTCCGCGAACAGCTCGACGCGCTGGAACAGCGCGTTGCGCACCATGACCCGGAACGCCCGCGGGTTGGACGTGATCACGGGGGGCTGCTCGTCGATGAGCTCCTCGAGGGAGTCAGCGGAGGTGCCCATGGGGGACTCCTCCCCGGCGGCCAGCTTCTCCCACTCGTCGAGCAGCGAGTTGTCGGTCTGCCGGATGAGCTCGCCCAGCCACTCCACGAGGTCCTCGAGGTCCTCCCGGAGCAGGTCCAGGGGCACGGTCTGGCGCAGCGCCTTGTAGGCGTCGGAGAGGTAGCGCAGCAGGATGCCCTCGGAGCGGGCCAGGCCGTAGAACTGCACGTAGTCGCCGAACGTCATGGCGCGCTCGTACATGTCCCGCACCACGGACTTGGGCGTCAGCTCGAACTGCGCCACCCACGGGGCGCCGGTGCGGTACGTCTCGAACGCCTGGGTCAGCAGCTCCTCGAGCGGCTTGGCGTAGCTGACGTCCTCGAGCTCCTTCATCCGCTCGTCGTAGTCGAGGCCCTCGGCCTTCATCGACGCCACGGCCTCCCCGCGGGCCTTCTTCTCCTGCATGTTCAGGACCTGGCGGGGCTTCTCCAGGGTCGCCTCGATCACGGAGACGACGTCCAGGGCGTAGCCCGGGTCCTCCCGGTCCAGCAGGGTGAGGGCGGCGAGGGCGAAGGGGGACAGCGGCTGGTTGAGGGCGAAGTTCTCCTGCAGCTCCACGGTCAGCCGCCAGGTGCGGCCCTCCTCGTCGGGCTCCGGGAGCTTCTCGACGACGCCGGCGGCGCGCAGCTCCTTGAGGATGCCGATGGCCTGCTTCAGCAGGGCGCGCTGCCGCGGCCGCGTCTCGTGGTTGTGGGTCAGCAGGTGCCACGCCGCGAGCACCGGGTCCCCGGGGCGCTGCAGGAGGTTGAGCAGCATCGAGTGGGTCACCGTGAAGGACGAGGTCAGCGGTTCCGGATCGGAGGCGACCAGGGTCTCGAACGTCGGCTTCCCCCAGGACACGAAGCCCTGCGGCGGCTTCTTCCGCACCACCTGCCGCAGCTTCTTCTGGTCGTCGCCGAACTTGGCGTGGGCCTTCTTCATGGCCTTGTTGTTCTCGATGACGTGCTCGGGAGCCTGGACCACCACGGTGCCCGCCGTGTCGTAGCCGGCGCGTCCGGCCCGGCCGGCGATCTGGTGGAACTCGCGGGCGTTGAGCCGGCGGGTGCGCTCGCCGTCGAACTTGGACAGCGCCGTGATGACCACGGTGCGGATGGGCACGTTGATGCCCACCCCCAGGGTGTCGGTGCCGCAGATGACCTTGAGCAGCCCCGTCTGGGCGAGCTGCTCCACGAGCCGGCGGTACTTGGGCAGCATCCCGGCGTGGTGGACCCCGATGCCGTGGCGGACCAGCCGGTTGAGGGTCTTGCCGAAGCCGGCCGAGAAGCGGAACCCGGCGATGAGCTCGCCGATGCGCTCCTTCTCCTCCTTGGTCAGCACGTTGACGGACATCAGGTTCTGGGCCTGGTCCATGGCCTGCAGCTGGGAGAAGTGCACCACGTAGACCGGGGCCTGGTTGGTGCTCAGCAGCTCCTCGAGGGCCTCGTGGATGGGATCCTCGGACCAGTAGTGGTGCAGCGGGATGGGCCGCTCCGCGGAGGACACCGTCGTGGTCGGGCGGCCCGTGAGCTCCGTGATCCCCTCCTCGAAGCGGGAGACGTCCCCGAGCGTGGCGCTCATGACCAGGAACTGCGCCTGGGGCAGTTCCAGCAGCGGCACCTGCCACGCCCAGCCGCGCTGCGGGTCGGAGTAGAAGTGGAACTCGTCCATCACCACGGGCCCCACGTCCGCGTCCCGGCCCTCGCGCAGGGCGACGTTGGCGAGGATCTCCGCGGTGCAGCAGATGATGGGGGCCGCGGCGTTGACCGCGGAGTCCCCGGTGACCATGCCGACGTTCTCCGCGCCGAAGATCTCCACGAGCGAGAAGAACTTCTCGGACACGAGCGCCTTGATCGGGGCGGTGTAGTACGAGCGCTGCCCGGCGGCGAGACCCGCGTAGTGCGCCGCGACGGCCACCGTGGACTTCCCGGACCCGGTCGGGGTCGCGAGGATCACGTTGGACCCGCTCGCGAACTCGAGCACGGCCTCGTCCTGGGCGGGGTAGAGCTCCATGTCCCGGGAGGCGATCCAGCCGAGGAACCCCTCGTAGACCTCGTCCCCGGACAGGGCGTTGGTGGCGAAGTCGCCGCGGTAGTACGGGTGGCCCGGGGTGCCGAGCTCGGGGGAGAGGGCTTCGAGGAGTTTCATCGTCCTCCACTGTATCGGGACGGCGCGCCCCGGCCCGTGCCGGTTCCGCGCCGCCGGGGCCCGCGCGAGGACGGCGGGGCACTGGCCGGGACGCCCCGGGTCCAGCAGACTGGCCCCATGACGCACGTCACCGACCCGATGCCCTCGGACCTGGAGATCGCCCAGGCCGCCCGGCCCCGCCCCGTGAGCGAGATCGCGGCGGCCGCCGGGATCGCCGCCGACCGCCTGGAGCCCTACGGGCGCTTCGTGGCGAAGGTCGACCCGCGCCCGGACGAGGTGTCCACCCCCGAGGAGGCCGCCGCGCGCAAGCACGCCCGCGGCGTGCGGTACGTGGTGGTCACGTCGCTGACCCCCACGCCGCTCGGCGAGGGGAAGACGGCCACGGCGGTGGGCCTGGCCCAGGGCATGGCCGCCACCGGCCGCTCCGCCGCCCTGACCCTGCGCCAGCCCTCTATGGGGCCCACGTTCGGGATCAAGGGCGGGGCGGCGGGGGCTGGGTACGCCCAGCTACTGCCGATGGACAAGCTGAACCTGCACCTGACCGGGGACTTCCACGCCGTGACGGCCGCCCACAACCTGCTGGCGGCGATGATCGACAACCACCTGCACCACGGCAACGCCCTGGGCCTGGACGCCCGCTCGATCACGTGGCGGCGGGTCCTCGACGTCAACGACCGGGCGCTGCGCACCGTGGTGGTGGGCCTCGGCGACCACCAGGACGGTGTCCCCCGCCAGACGGGCTTCGACATCACGGCCGCGTCCGAGGTGATGGTGATCCTCTCGCTCGCCACGTCCTTCGCCGACCTGCGCCGGCGCCTGGGCCGGATCGTGGTGGGCGCCACGTACGACGGCGAGCCGGTCTCCGCCGAGGACCTCAAGGCCGCCGGGTCCATGGCGGTGCTGCTGCAGGACGCCTTCCAGCCGAACCTGCTGCAGACCCTCGAGGCGACCCCGGCGCTGGTCCACGCCGGACCGTTCGGCAACATCGCGACCGGCAACTCCTCCGTGGTCGCCGACTACGTGGCCATGGCCCACGCCGACTACGTCATCACCGAGGCCGGGTTCGGCGCGGACATGGGCCTCGAGCGCCTGGTCAACGTCAAGGCCAGGGCCTCCGGCCTGACCCCGGACGCGGCGGTGCTCGTGACCACGGTGCGGGCGCTGAAGACCCACTCCGGCCGCTACAGCGTGCGCCCGGGCAGGGCGCTGCCGGCGGAGATGCTCCAGGAGAACCCCGGGGACGTGGAGGCGGGGGCGGCGAACCTGCTCCACCACCTGGCGATCGCCCGGTCCTTCGGGATCTCCCCGGTCGTGGCGATCAACGCGTTCCCCGGGGACCACCCCTCGGAGCACGAGGCGATCCGCCGGATCGCCCGGGCGACCGGGGCGGAGGTGGCCGTGTGCACGGCGGTGTCCGAGGGCGGCGCCGGGGCGGCCGAGCTCGCCGACGCCGTGGCCGCGGCGTGCGAGCACCCGGCCGGGTACACCCCGACCTACGGGCTCACCGAGTCCCTCGAGGACAAGCTCACCGCGGTCGCCACCCGCGTCTACGGCGCGGACGGCCTCGAGATCACCCCGGCCGCGGAGCACCAGCTGGCCCGCTACGAGGAGCTCGGCTACGGGGGGCTGCCGGTCGTCATCGCCAAGACCCACCTGTCCACCACGGCGGACCCGGCCCGCAAGGGAGCGCCCACCGGGTGGTCCCTGCCCGTCCGGGAGCTGCGCGCCGCCGTGGGCGCCGGGTACCTCTACGCGATCTGCGGGACGATGCGCACCATGCCGGGACTGGGCACCTCCCCGGCGGCGGAGCGGATCGGGATCGACGACGACGGGCGCGTCACCGGTCTCTTCTGAGGGCCGCCCCTCCGGGACCCGCCTCATCCGGGACCCGCCTCGTCCCGGACCTGCCCGATCCGGGACCCGCCCCGTTCCCGACCCGGAGTGGACGGCTCACCGGCGGGGCAGCAGCTCCTCACCGGGGCCGTGCCGCCGCAGCATGCCCTCGGCGGGCGCCCACCACAGGACGGCCGCCCAGGCGTAGGCGGCCCCGGCCACGGCCGCCAGGTCGGTCCACAGCGACCCGGGGCCGCCGGCCCAGGACCACAGCACCCAGGACGCGGCGCCGCCGACGGCCGCCGCGGCCGGGACGACGGCGAGGGCCCAGGCGGGCTGCACCCACCCCGCCAGGAGCAGGGCACCGACCGCCAGCAGCGCCACGGCCAGCACGGCGGCCCGCGCTCCGGCGCCGTCCGGCACGAGCCCCGGGAGGCCGGTCAGGGCCGCCACGGCCCAGACCGCCACCGCGGCCGGCACCACGAGGACCGCCCGCCCGATCTCGTCCAGGCCCTCGCGGCGCGGCACGCGCAGCGCGAGCACCGCGCTCAGGCGCTCCAGGGCGAGCACGCCGAGCACCAGCAGCAGGACCGCGGCCGCGCGCCCGGACGGCACGGCCGCCCCGAGCGGGAGCAGCAGGGACAGGGCGGCCGCACCCGCGAGGGCGGACCGCCGCAGCGCGCCGCCGCGGGCGGCGCCGACCTCCGCGGCAGTGACCGCCGGGACGGCCGATCCCGCAGGCTCCCCGGAGGCGGCCCCGGTGCGAGGAGGCGGCCGCTCCCCGGCGGCGTCCCGGACGGCCGACCACCTCCGCAGCGCGCGCCGCCCCGTCCGCAGGAGGGACAGCACGAGCGCCGCGGCGACCGCCGCGAGCAGGGCGGCACCGGGCCAGGACCACGCCCGTGCCTCCGCGGCGACCGGGCCCGCGGCCGGCCACAGCCCGGCCGTCAGCGCCACGGCGGCCAGGGCGGCGCGCACCGGGGTCACCACCGCGGGCACGAGCACGAGCAGGGGCTGGAGCACCAGCAGCACGACCTCCCAGACGGGGCGGGGCATTTTCGAAACCGTTTTGGTGTCCTCGCCNTCCAGGGCCATAAAATTCTTTCGAAAAGTGCCCCGGGGCCAGCCGGTCCAGCCCGTCGGCGCTCGCGCCGACCACCGCCCGGCCGCGGGCGGGACAGCCGTGCCCGGCGTCGCGCAGCAGGGCGTCCTGCAGGCCGGCGACGACGGGGTCGACCGTCGGGCTGTCCCCGGCCGGGGAACCGCTCGGCGCGCTGGGCGGGGCCGTCGGGGGCGTCGAGGGTGTCGGGGGAGACGCCGGAGCGGCCGCCGGCAGCCCGCGCAGGAATCCGGCGACCCCGGCCGCCGCGTCGAGGCGTCCCCACCACCAGTCGTGGGCCCGCCAGTCCGCGGCCAGGAACCCCCGGAAGTTCAGCAGTCCCGCACCGGCCAGCTTGGCGCCCGCCGGCATCCGCTCCTCGGCGTCCGTGAGCAGGCGGGCGAGCTCCCGGGGATCCGCCCCCGGCGTGTCGAGGGCCTGCTGGAGGCGGTCACGGACCAGCGCCGCCCGGAGCGCGGGGAACGCGTCCGGCGCCGCGGGGGCCTGGTCGCCGCGGATCTCCCCGTAGGCCACAGGGGACACCGCGGCGGGGATCCCTGCGGCGGCCAGGAGCGGGGGCAGGTCCGCCGCGCCCGGCGCCCTCTCCCCGGCGGGGATCCTGGACCAGGGTGACGCCTCCCAGACCGCGCGGCGGGCCGCCCGGCCGGGGACGTCGGCGTCCAGGTGCTCGTCCACCGCGGCGCGCAGTCCCCGGAGCCCGTCCACGACCGCGTCGAGCTCGGCCCAGGAGGCGTCCGCCGGCCGGTGCCCCGCGCCGGCCGCGCCGAGCCAGGGGTCCACGGCCCCGGTGAGATCGGCCGCCGGGTCCGCGACGGCGGCCAGCACGGCGTGGAAGCGCCGGTCGCGCTCGTGGCGGGCGCGCGCCAGCACCCGGTAGGCGCGCTCGCGGGCGAGGGACCGGTCGAATCCCCCGGGCGGTCCGGCCGGCCCGTCGAGGCCCAGCTCCTCCAGCACGCGCGCCCATGACAGCACGCAGGCGGCGGCGTCGAACAGGGCCTGCGCCCCGCGCAGCACCGCGGCGGCGGCGGGGTCCTCCAGCGGGCCCCGGGAGAGGGCGTCGTAGCGCCGGAGCAGCTCCGCCCGCAGCGGGTCGAGCGCACGGGGCGGCCGGGCCCGCAGGGCGTCGCGCCGGGCCAGGGTCGAGGTGAGCTGCCACTGCGCCGGGCGGGTCAGGAGGCGGGACAGCAGGTCGGCGTCGGTCCGGGCCCGGTAGCGCAGGTAGGCCCGGCGCCGCTCCTCGAGGGAGGCCTCGTCCCAGCCCCCGATCAGCGCCGCGAGCGGGTGCAGGCGGCCGCCGGCCACGAGCTGGGCGTCCAGGTAGTCGGACAGGGCCAGGACCTCGTCGTCGTCCGACTCCCGCCGCGGCAGCCGGGAGACCGTGGCGGCGAGCGTGCCCACGAGCCGCGGCAGGTCGCGCACGAAGGGCACGGCACGCTCGCGGTGGGGCGGGTCCGGGTCGAGGTACAGCAGGGCCCGGTCGGCGTGCCGCAGGGACGTCCTGGTGCGCGCGGCCTCGAGGGCCCGGTCGATGGGGATGTTGTCGAACACCCCGCCGTCGACCACGTGGTAGGGCAGTTCCGCGGGGTCGCGGTGGGCGCCGAACGCGTGGCTCAGATCCGGGCGCCCGGCCGCCGGGCCCGGGGCGCCCCGCGGGCCCGGGGTCGGGGCGGACCACACCGAGGCCGGCTCGAAGGCGCCGGGGAAGGAGGACGTCGCCCGGGCGGCGTAGGCCAGCCGGGACAGCGCGGCCGCGGCCTGCGCGGGGGCCGTGTCCCGCCCCGGGATGTCGTTGTCCAGGGACGGACCGGGGGAGCCCGGCTCCGGGGAGGAGAAGTGGAAGTCGCTGCGCCCCTCCGCCGACGCGCTGTAGGGCGAGGGGTCGCTGTCCAGGACCGTCGCGGAGAGCTCGACCGTGACGTGCTCGGCCACCAGGTCCGGGTGGTGCTCCGGGCTGCCCCGGAGCGCCAGGAGCGCCTCCAGCAGCCGTGGCCACAGGTAGTCGTCGCCGCGCAGCAGGGAGTCCACGGGGTGCCGTCCGAGCGGGCGCAGCAGCCGGCCGAGGGCGCCGTGCTCCGCCCAGATCCGGCCGAGGGCGTCCAGGTCGGAGCCCGCGCGCTGGGCCACGGCGTGCACCACGCCGTTGAGCCCGCCGGCGCTGGCCCCGGCGAGGAGGTCGATGTCCACCCTGTCGTAGCCGGCGTCCGCGAGCAGCCGCGCGTACACCGCCGCCCGCTCCTCGAGCACCGGGTCCGGGGTCTCGGCGGGGTGCAGGAGGTAGGCGTGCAGCGCCCCGCGGCGGTCCCGGTGGATCCGGATCCGGCGCAGCAGGTCCAGCTCGGCCACCGCGCCGCCGATCCACACGGCGAGGCTCACGCCGCCGCGCATGGCGAGGGCGAGGCGGAGGGTGCGGCCGAACGCCGGCGCCTGCCCGGCCGTCGCCCCGGCCAGCCCCCGGGACGGCGGCAGGACGGTCAGTGGCAGGCCCGAGGGCTCACTCGACAAGGGCCGCGAACGCCCGCGCCGGCCCGGGCCGGCGGGTCAGGTCGTGCCGGAGGTCCTCGAGCGCCCCCCGCCGCTCGTGGCCGTCGTCGAGCAGCCCGGCCACGGCGTCCCGCACCTCGGCGGTCGACAGGGCGTTGGGGTCGAGCACCGTCCCGAGCCCCGCCGCCTCGAGGGCCGCCGCCCCGGCGAACTGGTCCGTGGACATCGGCAGCAGCAGCAGGGGCACCCCGGCGGTGAGCGCCTCGGTCACGCTGTTGTTCCCGCCGTGGGAGACCGCGACGCTCGCGCGGCGCAGCAGGGTGACCTGCGGCAGGGTGCCGCGCACGAGCCAGGACTCCGGGACCGGGCCCAGCTCGGCGGGCCGGGTCGCCCCGGCCGCGAGGGCGACCCGCACGTCCAGGCCGCGGAGGGCCTCCGCGACCCGGGCGAGCACGTCCCCGCGCACGGACAGGAAGCTGCCGAGGCTGATGTAGACGATCGGGCGGTCCGAGCCGGCCAGCCACGCGGCCACCTCCGGGTCCTCGGCCTCCTCCCGGACGGCCGAGCCCAGGAACGTGTGCTCGGGCAGCGCCCGGGTCCGGTGCTCGTCGTGGAGCTCGCCCGGGTAGTTGAGCAGGAGGTCGTCGCCGGTCTCCGCGAAGGCGTCGGCGCTCGCCGGGGTCCCGGGGGCGATCTGCTGCAGGGCCTCGTTCCACTGCTCCGTGAACTCGTCCCGCACCGAGGAGCACAGCCGGTGCAGCGCCTCCAGCTCGGCCGGGGACGGGCGCAGCCGGCCGGGCCACGCGGGCGGGTGCCCGTAGACCTCGTCGGCCACCGTCAGGGCCGAGGGGTGGCCCAGGACCACGTCGGCGTGCCGGATCCCGGAGCCGGTCAGGGCCAGACGCGCCGCGAAGGCCAGGTGGTCCACGACCACCTGGTCCGGCCGGACGCGGTCCACCACGTCCTGCACCCGCCGTGCCGTGCCCAGCGGGTCCCAGAGCAGGTCGTCGCGCCGGGCCCGGGCCTGGAAGGCCAGGGTCTCCGCGGGGCCGCGGCGGGTGGCGGCGAAGAACCCGCGCAGGGCGTCGTCCTCCCCGGGCGGCTGCTCCTCGGCCCGGATGACCCCGGGGTTGGAGCCGCGGCCCAGCGGCAGGATCTCGACCTCGAAGCCGAAGCCCCGGGCGATGGCGGCGGTCGCCGGACCGGTGGCCACGACCACCCGCTCCCCGGCGTCCCGCCACGCGGTGGCCAGGGTCGCGAGGGGGAACAGGTGGGAGGCGTAGTCCGGGCTGATCACGAGCAGGGTCACGGGGTGGGGCTCCTGTCGGCCGTGTGCGCCACGGCGTCGTCGTAGACGGAGGTGAGGGCGGTCGCCATCCCCTCGATGCTGAAGCGGTCGCGGACCATGGCGCGGGCCGCGTCGGCGGTGCGCTCCGCGTCGGGGCGCGCCGCCAGGTCGAGGGCCCGGGCCACGGCCCGGGCCAGCGCGGCGGGGTCGCCGGTGTCGACGAGGACGCCGGTGACGCCGTCGGCCACGAAGGTGGCCGGCCCGCCGGCGTCGGGCGCCACGACCGGCAGCCCGGTGGCGAGGGCCTCGACCAGCGCCACGCCGAACTCCTCCTTGAGGCTCGCGCAGACGTAGACGCCGGCGGGGGAGGACAGGCCTGGCCGGCCCCGGCGCACCGCGGCGAGCCAGGCGGCCACGGTGGCGTGGGGACGGTGGCCGGCCAGAAGCAGGCCGGCGGTAGCGGCCTCGGCCCGGGGGAGGGCGGCGTCGATCCGGGTGAGCTGCTCCCGCTCGTCGGCGGAGGGGGAGACGAGGTCCCCGCCCACGACGAGGAGATTGCAGCGGTCCCGCAGCCCGGCGTCCCGGGCCCAGGCCTCGACGAGAGTGGCCGTGCCCTTCACCCGGTGCAGGCGGCCCACCGTGACCACGAGCGGCAGTCCGCGCCGGGCGGCGGGCAGGGCCGCGAGCACGGTGTCGAGCTCCGCGAGGTGCGCTCCGGCACCGGTGCGCACCTGCTGGGCGGCACGGTCCACGGCACCCAGGTCGATGCCCTCCGGCACCACCGTGCACCGCCCGGGCTCGTCCAGGTCCACGTCGAGCAGCTCGCGGGCGTCCCGGGCCAGGTCCGGGCGGGGGAAGAGCACCAGGTGCTCCGCCCGCGCCGCGAGGTCGGCGAGCAGGCGCACGCGGAACCACAGGTGCTCCACGCCGTCGGCCGCGCCGAAGCCGGCCCGGGTCAGGGTGCCGGCGCGCTCGCGGGCGGCGACGAGCGCGTGCGGATCGGGGGCCATCGTGAGCACCCACGGGATGCCGAGCTCCGCGGCCACCGCCGCGGCCGCCATCGAGCCGACGTCGGCCATGCGCAGGTGCAGCACGTCCACGGGGCCGGCCCGGCGCAGCACGCGCCGCAGCCCCCGTTCCGCGGCCACCCGCCGCGGCCAGGCGTCCGCCATGTGCACCGGGGGTCCGGCGAAGGGGACGACGCCGAAGACGTGCCCCGCCCCCGCCGGACGGGCCGTCGCCGCCCGCGCCTCGTCGTGGGTGCCGCGGGACACCGTGAGCACCTGGGCGACGCCGCCGGGGCCGTCCGGGGCGCTGAGGGCGTCGCCCAGCTGGGCGAGCAGCGTGGCGATCCCGCCGTTGTCCCCCCGCCCGGAGAAGGTGAGGTCCCGGTCGATCTCCGCGTGCAGGAACGGCTGCAGGACCGTGAGCCCGTCCCCGCGGGAGGCCGGGGCGGGACCGGCGGCGGCGTGGAGGTCGGCGAGGGCGAGCCGGGCCACGGCGGCCAGTGGCCCGTCCGCGTCGGCGCACGCCCCGGCGAGGTCCGTCAGGTCGGCCACGGACTCGGCGCCGGTCTGGCCGCGGTCGACCAGGGCCTCGAGGGCGGCCCCGCGGACGTCCTGGTCCTCACCGGGACTGCCGGCCAGGGCGCGGAGGCGCGCGGCGGGCCCGGCCCCGGGGACGAGCCCCAGGGTCTCGGTGAGCCGTGCGCGGGGACCGGAATTGACGGTTCCCGCGAGCGCGTGCTCGAGGGCGGTCCCGACCGTGTCCGGTGCCGCCGGGGCCCAGGCCTGCAGGGTGCGCTGGGCCAGCATGCCGGGGAAGCCGCCGCCGGTCACGAGGTCGGCGAGCGGGGCGACGGCGCGGGGGAGGGGGGCCCGGTCGGCGAGGGCCCCCGCGGTGTGCTCCCGCAGCCACGGCTCGTCGTCGAGGAGCGCGGTGAGGAGCGTGTCCGCCCGGGACCCGGGCACGGAGGCGAGGGCATGGACGGCGGCGATCGCCGCAACGTGGTCGTCGCGCCGGCGGATCTCCTCCGCGAGCACGGGCAGCGCCCCGGCTGGATCCTCCCGGACCGCCTGCAGCAGGTCGTCGGCGCGACGGATGCCGTCGAGGATCGAGGGGGCGCGGCGGACGGCCTCGAGGGCCTCGTGCGTCGCCGCGCCGGTGCGCTCTGCGCTCGTTGACGGGGCGCGGGGCGCGGCGAAGGTCATGGGCCTCACCGTAGCCGAGGCCCGGTGCCGCGCACAGCGGGTCGCGGGGATTCTCAGGCTCCTGGGAGCCGGCGCGCCGCCCGCGCGTCGGCACGGCGGCAGAGCAGGGCGAACAGGGCGCCCGAGAGGTTGTGCCAGACCGAGAACACCGCGGCAGGCAGGGCGGCGAGGGGGTTCATGTACTGGGCGGCGAGCCCGGCGGCCAGCCCCGAGTTCTGCATGCCCACCTCCACGGCGGTGGTGCGGCGCACGGCGATCGGCTGCCGCGTCACCGCCCCCACGAGGTGGCCGAGGACCAGGCCCAGGACGTTGTGCAGGGCCACGGCCGCGAGCACGAGCAGGCCCGCCTCCACGATCCGGTCGGCGCTGCCCGAGACGACGATGGCCACGATCACGGCGATGGCCGCCACCGACACCCACGGCAGGGCGGGCAGGGCGCGCTCGACCAGGCGGGGCGCGAGCAGTCGGACGGCGAGGCCCGCGACAACGGGCAGGAGGACGATCTTGGTGATCGACCATGCCATCGCCCCGCCGTCCACCGGCAGGTACTGCCCGGCCAGCCACAGGGTGAGCAGCGGGGTCAGCAGCGGTGCGAGCAGCGTGGAGATCGAGGTCATGGCGACGGACAGGGCCACGTCGCCGCGGGCGAGGTAGGCGACCACGTTGGAGGCCGTCCCCCCGGGCGCGCAGCCCACCAGGATCACGCCCGCGGCGAGCTCCGGCGGCAGCCGCAGCAGGAACACCACGAGCAGCGCCACGAGGGGCATGATCACGTACTGGGCCGCGACGCCGAGCAGCACCGGCAGTGGCCGCTTCGCCACGAGCGCGAAGTCCACGGGCCGCAGGGTCAGGCCCATGCCGAACATGACCACGCCCAGCAGGGGGTTGATCCACCCGGACAGGCCGCTCACGGCGCCAGGGGCGAGGAAGCCCACGAGCCCGCCCGCGAGGACGAGCACGGGGAAGAGCAGGACGGCGGTGTAGGCGCCGCGGTCGGGCGCGGCGGTGACGGCCGCCGCGGGCCCGGGACCTACCACCCGCGGGCCCGCCACTCCTCGAGGTGCGGGCGCTCCGCCCCGAGCGTGGTCGGCTTCCCGTGGCCGGGGTGGACCACGGTGTCGTCCTCGAAGCGCTCGAAGACGCGCTCGGTGACGTCGTCCATCAGCTGCCGGAAGTCCTCGGGGCTGTTCGTCTTGCCCACGCCGCCGGGGAAGAGGGAGTCGCCGGAGAAGATGTGCGCCGGGCCCTGCGGGTCGCGGTAGACCAGGGCGATCGAACCGGGGGTGTGCCCGCGCAGGCCGATGACCTCGAGGTCGAAGCCGTCGAACTCCGCCGTGTCGCCGTCCTCGAAGGTCAGGTCCATGGGCACGGCGATGTCGGACTCGTCGTCGGCGCCGCACGCCGTCATGGCCTCGGAGCGGGAGCGGACCTCCTCGAGGGCGCGGACGTGGTCCCAGTGCGAGTGGGTGGTGATGATGAGCTGGAGATTGCCGTAGGCCTGCGAGCAGTCGCCGTTGCCGGCTCCCACGAGGCCGGCGATGGCCCGGGCGTCGTCGGCCGCGTCGATGAGGACCTGCGTGCCCTCGTCCTTGGACGTGAGGAGGTAGACGTTGTTGTCCATCTCGCTCACGGAGATCCGGCGAATCGTGACCTCGGAGAGGTCGGTGACCTCCGTCTTCGTTGCGATCATGAGGACGAAGGTACTCCCGACTCCTGACACTGGCCAATCGCGGGCGCTCCGGGGCGCCGGGCGGTGTGTCCGACGGCACGGGCGCCGGGGTTGGCTTCCCCGCGCCGTCCGGATAAAGTTGCGTGAGGCAACAAATTATCAGGGCATCGGGTGGCACCACGCCCGCGTCGTCGTCGACGCGGGACCCCGCGAGGAGCGGGGCGTGCGGACCGGGTGCCCCTTCGTCGTTGTCGCCCCGAATATCCCCCCCGATCCCGGAGGAGCCTCCGTTGCCCGTCTCCCACGACACCGCCGTGGAGCTCGTGCGCGACCTGCTGGAGCTGCAGCGCGTCATGAAGCGCGTGACCAAGACCGACGCCGGCCCGCGCCGGCTCAACCCCACGGCGATCGCCCTGCTCTACTACCTCGACGGCAACGGACCCCGCCGGGCCACCGTGATGGCCGCCGAGACCGGTCTCGGGCCCTCGGGGCTGAGCCGCCAGCTGGCCGTCCTCGAGGAGGAGGGCCACGTGGAGCGCACCCCCGACCCCGACGACGGGCGCGCCGCGCTGGTCGCCATCACGGATCGGGGCCGCGAGCAGGTCCGGGCCGTGCTGGAGCAGGACGCCCAGCGCCTCGCCGCGCGGCTCGAGGGCTGGGACGAGGAGCAGGCCCGCACCAGCCGCGGGGCCATCAACGAGATCACCACCGTCTTCCTGGACTCCCTCGGTGTGGAGCGCACCACGTCCTGCCGGGACCAGCCGGACCGGGACCACACGGACCGAGAGCACGCAGACCGAGAGCACGAGGAGCAGACCGCACCATGACGTCACAGCAACCGACCACCGCACCGGGCGGGGGGACCGGCGCCTCCCACAAGGAGGTCATGCGGGCGCTCACGGGGATCCTCTCGGTGTTCTTCATGGCGATGGTCACCCTCACGATCATCGGCACGGCCCTGCCCGTGATCATGGCCGACCTCGGCGGGGACCAGACGTCCCTGTCCTGGACGGTCACCGGCACCCTGCTCGCCAACGCCGCGACCACGCCCGTCTGGGGCAAGCTCGCCGACCTCTTCGACAAGAAGAAGCTGCTGCAGCTGTCCATCGTGATCTTCGTGCTCGGCTCGGCCATGGCCGGGCTGGCCCCGACCATCGAGTTCCTCATCCTGGCCCGCGTGGTCCAGGGCGTGGCCATGGGCGGGATCATGGCCCTGGCCATGACGATCATGGGCACGATCATCCCGCCCCGGGAGCGCGGCCGCTACGCCGGCTACATGGGCGCCGTCATGGCCGTGGCCACCTCCGCCGGCCCGCTGCTGGGCGGGCTCATCGTGGACCTCTTCGGCTGGCGCTGGGTGTTCCTCATCCCCGCCCCGCTGGCGGTCCTGGCGGCCGTGCTCGTCCACCGCACCCTGCACATCCCGCCGCAGGCGCCCCGGAAGGTGAGCATCGACTGGCTCGGCATCGCGCTGCTGATCGTCTCGGCCTCCGCGCTGCTGCTGTGGGTGTCCCTGGCCGGGCAGCCGGGCATGTTCGAGTGGGTCTCGGCGACCTCCGCGGCCCTCGTGGCCACCGCGCTCGTGGGCTCCGTGCTGTTCGTGCTCGTGGAGCAGCGCGCCGCCGAGCCGGTGCTGCCCATCCGCGTGGTCACCGAGCGCACCACCGCGCTGGCCATCCTCGCGGCCATCGCCACCGGCGCGGCCATGTTCGCCTCGACCACCTACCTCGGCCAGTACTTCCAGCTGGGCCAGGGCTTCAGCCCCACCATGGCCGGGATGCTCATGCTCCCGCAGGTGTTCGGCTCCCTCGTGGGCGCCACGGTCGCCGGGCAGCTGATCACCCGCTACGGGCGGTGGAAGATCATCCTGGTGGTCGCCGCCGTGCTGATGTCCACGGGCCTGTTCCTCGCCGCCACGCTCACGCACGACACCGCCCTGTGGGCCGTGAGCGTCTTCATCTTCCTCGTGGGCCTGGGCATCGGCGCGCTGAACCAGAACCTGGTCCTGGCGGTGCAGAACACCGTGGGGCTCAAGGACATGGGCGCGGCGTCCTCCTCGGTCGCGTTCTTCCGCACCATGGGCGGCGCCGTGGCGGTCGCCGTGTTCGGCGCCCTCATGAGCTCCCACCTGGCCCGGCAGCTCGCCGAGAGCACCCGGGCCCGCGGCGGGGACCCCGCCGCGGTGGACAGCTCCACGATGGATCTGGAGTCGCTGCCCGCCTCCGTCGAGGGCGTGGTGCGCGAGGCCTACGGCACGGGCACCGGTCTCGTCTTCCTGGTCGCCGCCGTCGCGTCCCTCGTGACCCTGCTCGCGGTGCTCCTCATCAAGGAGGTGCCGCTGCGGCGCACCGTGGACATCGTGGAGGTGGACCCCGCCACGGGCCGGCTGAAGGTCGTCACCCGCACCCTCGACGCCCGCGAGGTCCGCCGCCGGCAGCAGGAGTCCGCGGCCGGTGCGCACGCCGAGGAGACCGGTCCGGGCGCGGACGGCGCCACCGGCGGAGCGGCCCGGGACCGGGTCCGCGAGGACACCTCCACCGGCCCCGTGGACCGGGTGTGAACCCGCCCACGGACCCGGCCCCGATGTCCGGGCCCGGTACTAGAGTGGAGGGCGTGTCTGAGCCGATCCCCACGTCCACCCTGGTCCTGAACCCGTCGACCGATTCCTCCGAAGCCCTCGACGGGCCGGTGATCGCCGCCGGCGCCCGGAGCGCCCGCCGGTCCGACCTCACCGAGATCGTGGTGCAGGGCGCGCGCGAGCACAACCTCGACAACGTCTCGCTGACCGTGCCGCGGGACGCCATGGTCGTGTTCACGGGGCTCTCCGGCTCCGGGAAGTCGTCGCTGGCCTTCGACACGATCTTCGCCGAGGGCCAGCGCCGCTACGTCGAGTCCCTGTCCTCCTACGCCCGGATGTTCCTGGGCCGGGTGGACAAGCCGGACGTCGACTTCATCGAGGGCCTGTCCCCGGCGGTGTCCATCGACCAGAAGTCCACCTCCCGCAACCCGCGCTCCACCGTGGGCACGATCACCGAGATCTACGACTACATGCGCCTGCTGTGGGCGCGTGTCGGCCACCCGCACTGCCCCGAGTGCGGCGAGGCGATCAAGAAGCAGACCCCGCAGCAGATCGTGGACCAGCTCCTCGAGATGCCGGAGACGACCCGCTTCCAGGTGCTCGCGCCCGTGGTGCGCGAGCGCAAGGGCGAGTTCGTGGACCTCTTCCAGGAGCTCTCCGCGAAGGGCTTCTCCCGCGCCACCGTGGACGGCGAGACGGTCCAGCTCTCGGACCCGCCCAAGCTCAAGAAGCAGTACAAGCACACGATCGAGGTGGTCGTGGACCGGCTCGTGGTCAAGGAGGGCATCCGCCAGCGCCTGACCGACTCCGTCGAGACGGCGCTGGGCCTCGCCGAGGGGCGCGTCGTCGTCGAGCTCGTGCCCCGCTCGGACGAGGAGATCGCCCACCCGCTGGAGCTGCGCCGCCCGTTCTCCGAGAACCTCGCCTGCCCCAACGAGCACCCCCTGCAGGCCGACGAGATCGAGCCCCGCTCCTTCTCCTTCAACGCCCCGTTCGGCGCGTGCCCGGAGTGCGACGGCATCGGCTCGCGGCTCGAGGTCGACGAGGAGCTCGTGGTCCCCAACCCGGACCTCTCCCTCGTGGAGGGCGCGATCGCCCCGTGGTCGCTCGGCAAGGCCACGAGCGAGTACTGGAACCGCCTGCTCGCCGGCCTGGGCCAGGAGCTCGGCTTCGACCTGGTCACCCCGTGGGGGAAGCTGCCCGCCAAGGCGCGCAAGGCGATCCTCGAGGGCAAGGACTACCAGGTCACCGTGGCCTACCGGAACCGGTTCGGCCGGGAGCGCCGCTACACCCAGGGCTTCGAGGGCGTGATCGGCTACATCAAGCGCAAGCACGCGGAGACGGAGTCGGACAACGCCAAGGACCGCTACGAGCAGTACATGCGCCAGGTGGCGTGCCCGGCCTGCGACGGCGCCCGGCTGAACCCGACCATGCTCGCCGTGACCGTGGGCGGGAAGAACATCGCCGAGACCACCCGCATGCCCATGCGGGACGCCCACGCGTTCTTCCGGGACCTGGAGCTCAGCACCCGCGAGACGAAGATCGGCGAGCAGGTGCTCAAGGAGATCCAGGCGCGCCTGACGTTCCTCGTGGACGTGGGCCTGGACTACCTCAACCTGGAGCGCGCCGCCGCGACGCTGTCCGGCGGCGAGGCCCAGCGCATCCGCCTGGCCACCCAGATCGGGGCCGGGCTCGTGGGCGTGCTCTACGTCCTGGACGAGCCCTCGATCGGCCTGCACCAGCGGGACAACCGCCGGCTCATCGGGACCCTCACCAAGCTGCGGGACATGGGCAACACCCTGATCGTCGTCGAGCACGACGAGGACACCATCCGCGAGGCCGACTGGATCGTGGACGTCGGCCCCGGCGCCGGCGAGCGCGGCGGGCGCGTGGTGCACTCCGGGACCTACGCGGAGCTCCTCGCCAACGAGGAGTCCATCACGGCCGACTACCTCTCCGGCCGCCGGGCCATCCGGGTGCCGGCGCAGCGCCGGGCGATCGACCGCAAGCGGATGCTCAAGGTGGTGGGCGCGCGGGAGAACAACCTGCGCGGCATCGACGTCGCCTTCCCGCTCGGGGTGCTGACCGCGGTGACCGGGGTTTCCGGGTCCGGGAAGTCCACGCTGGTCAACGACATCCTCTACACGGCGCTGGCCAACAAGCTCAACGGGGCCAAGCAGGTCCCCGGCCGGCACAAGCGGATCGACGGCGTGGACCAGCTCGACAAGGTGGTGCACGTGGACCAGAGCCCGATCGGGCGGACCCCACGCTCCAACCCCGCCACGTACACGGGCGTGTTCGACCACATCCGCAAGCTCTTCGCCGAGACCCCGGAGGCGAAGGTGCGCGGCTACCAGGCCGGCCGGTTCTCCTTCAACGTCAAGGGCGGGCGCTGCGAGGCGTGCTCGGGCGACGGCACGATCAAGATCGAGATGAACTTCCTGCCGGACGTCTACGTCCCGTGCGAGGTGTGCAAGGGCGCCCGGTACAACCGGGAGACCCTCGAGGTGCACTACAAGGGCAAGACCATCGCCGAGGTCCTGGAGATGCCCATCGAGGAGGCCGCCGAGTTCTTCAAGGCGTTCGGCCCGATCGCCCGGCACCTCAACACCCTCGTGGACGTCGGCCTCGGCTACGTCCGCCTGGGCCAGCCCGCCACGACCCTGTCCGGCGGTGAGGCCCAGCGCGTGAAGCTCGGCGCGGAGCTGCAGAAGCGCTCCAACGGCCGCTCCATCTACGTGCTGGACGAGCCCACCACCGGCCTGCACTTCGAGGACATCCGCAAGCTGCTGCTCGTGCTGCAGGGGCTCGTGGACAAGGGCAACACGGTGATGACCATCGAGCACAACCTGGACGTCATCAAGTCCGCCGACTGGATCGTGGACCTCGGCCCGGACGGCGGCTCCGGCGGCGGGCAGGTCGTGGCCGAGGGCACCCCCGAGCAGGTGGCCCGGAACACGAACAGCCACACCGGCCGGTTCCTGGCGGAGGTGCTCGCCGAGCGCCCCGTCCCGGCGGGGGCCGCCCGATGACCGCCCCCGTGGTGCTCTGGGACCTCGACGGCACCCTCCTGGACCCTGCCGGGGCGATCACCGGCGGCATCGCGCGGGCCCTGGCCGAGCACGGCCACGCCGTGCCCGAGGACCTGCGCCGGTTCGTGGGCCCGCCCGTGGGCTTCTCCCTGCGGACCTTCACCGACGTCCCGGAGGAGGACATCCCGGCGGTGGTCGCCACCTACCGGGCCCGCTACCGCACCGAGGGGCTCGCGCAGACGCGGATCTACCCGGGGGTGGAGGAGCTCCTGGAGCGCCTGCACGGGGCCGGCGTGCGGATGGCCGTGGCCACCCAGAAGCCCGAGCCCACCGCCGAGCTCGCCGTCGAGCGGTTCGGCCTCTCCCGGTGGTTCGAGACCGTCTCGGGGGCCGCCGACGACGCCGCGGCCGCCCCCCGCGACGGACTGGCCCACGACAAGCCCGCGATCATCGCCGAGGCACTGCGCCGGCTCGGCGTGGCCGCCCCGGACCCCGCGCGCACGGTGATGATCGGGGACCGACGCTACGACGCCGAAGGTGCGCTCGCCCACGGGATCGACTGCCTGGGCGTCGCCTGGGGCTTCGCCGACGAGGACGAGCTGGGGACCGGCTTCGCCGCCGTGGCCCGGGACGCCGCCGAGCTCGGGGAGCTCCTGGCCCGGTACACCGCCCCGGCCCCGACCGGCCGCTGAGGGGGACCGGACCGTGGCCGATCCGGAGAGCTACCGCCCCGCCCGCCAGGACATCCCGACCGCCCCGGGGGTCTACCGCTTCCGCGACGAGTACGGGCGCGTGGTCTACGTGGGCAAGGCCAAGAACCTGCGCAACCGGCTGAGCTCCTACTTCGCGCCCCCGCACGCCCTGAGCCCCAAGACCCGCGCCATGGTCACCACCGCGGCCGGGGTCGAGTGGACCGTGGTGGGCAGCGAGCTGGAGTCCCTGCAGCTCGAGTACACGTGGATCAAGGAGTTCAAGCCCCGGTTCAACATCGCCTACCGGGACGACAAGTCCTACCCCTACCTCGCCGTCACGATGGCCGAGTCCGTGCCGCGGGCCCAGGTGGTCCGGGGGGAGAAGAAGAAGGGCAACCGCTACTTCGGCCCCTACTCCCAGGCCTGGGCGATCCGCGAGACCCTCGACGCCCTGCTGCGGGTCTTCCCCGTGCGCACCTGCTCCAAGGGCGTCTACCGGCGCGCCGAGCAGTCCGGGCGCCCGTGCCTGCTGGGCTACATCGACAAGTGCTCCGCCCCCTGCGTGGGGCGGATCTCCGAGGAGGACCACTACGCCCTCGCGGAGGACCTGTGCCGGTTCATGGCCGGGCACGCGACCCCGTTCATCAAGGAGCTGCAGCGGCAGATGCAGGAGGCCGCCGCGGCCATGGACTTCGAGACCGCCGCCGCGCGCCGGGACGACATCGCCGCCCTGGAGAAGGCCTTCGAGCGCAACGCCGTGGTGCTCTCCGACAGCACCGATGCCGACTTCTTCGCGCTCGCCGAGGACGAGCTGGAGGCCGCCGTCCAGGTCTTCCACGTCCGGGGCGGCCGGATCCGCGGCCAGCGCGGCTGGGTCACCGAGAAGGTCGAGGAGGCCGACGGCGGACGCCTGCTGGAGCAGCTGCTCGAGCAGGTCTACGGCGACACCGCCGCGGACGCCGCCGAGAGCGCCCACGCCGCCGCGTCCCCGTCCCCGGGCGGGTCCAAGCACCGGCCCTCCGCGGAGCTCGCCTACCGGGAGGACGCCATCCCGCGCACCGTGCTGCTCTCCGAGCCCGCCGACAGCACCGACCGGCTCGAGGAGTGGCTCTCGGGGCTGCGCGGATCGCGCGTGACGATCGCCGTGCCGCAGCGCGGGGAGAAGGCGCACCTCATGGAGACGGTGCAGGAGAACGCCCGGCAGGCGCTGAAGCTGCACAAGTCCCGGCGGGCGGGCGACATCACGACCCGCTCCGCGTCCCTGCAGGAGCTGCAGGAGGCCCTCGACATCCCCGTGCCGCTGATGCGCATCGAGTGCTACGACATCTCGCACGTGCAGGGGACCAACGTCGTCGCCTCCATGGTCGTCTTCGAGGACGGGCTGCCCAAGAAGTCGGACTACCGGAAGTTCTCGGTCACCGGCGAGGCCGCCCGGGACGACACCGCGTCCATGCACGACGTCATCTCCCGGCGCTTCCGCCGCCACCTCGAGGAGCAGGCCGAGCGGGAGGCCGCCGGGCCGCGCACCGGGCAGGTGGACGCCGGGGCCGAGGCCCCCGAGCGGGCGCGGTTCGCGTATCCGCCCAGCCTGGTGGTGGTCGACGGCGGGCCCCCGCAGGTCGCCGCCGCCGCCCGGGCGCTGCGCGAGCTCGGGATCGACGACGTCCACGTGGTCGGCCTGGCCAAGCGGCTCGAGGAGGTCTGGGTGCCGGACGACGAGTTCCCCGTGATCCTGCCGCGCGCGAGCCAGGGCCTCTACCTCCTCCAGCGGATCCGCGACGAGGCCCACCGCTTCGCCATCACCTTCCACCGCAAGAAGCGCTCCTCCGCCATGACGGTCTCCGTGCTCGACGAGCTGCCCGGGGTGGGCCCCGCCAAGCAGAAGGCCCTGCTCAAGCACTTCGGCTCCGTCAAGAAGCTCCGGGCGGCCCGGGTCGAGGAGCTGGAGCAGGTCCCCGGCTTCGGACGGACCCTCGCCGAGAAGGTGGCCGCCGCGCTGCAGGCCTCCGACGACACCACCGCCCCGGCGGTCAACATGACCACCGGTGAGGTGCTGTCCTGAGCCCGGGCGCGCCGCCGGGGTCACGGCGGGGCCCCGCCGACTTCGTTAGGCTGGGGCGGGACCACGGGCGCAGGCCACCACGACGGGAGACGGAGCGGACATGAGCGAGCACACCGCCGGAGCGGACGTCGGGACGGCGGACGGGACCGACCACGCGAAACCGACCAGCTCGGAGCTGCTCNGATCGAGAGGTAAAAGTCGTTCGAAAACCGACTTCGTTAGGCTGGGGCGGGACCACGGGCGCAGGCCACCACGACGGGAGACGGAGCGGACATGAGCGAGCACACCGCCGGAGCGGACGTCGGGACGGCGGACGGGACCGACCACGCGAAACCGACCAGCTCGGAGCTGCTCGTCGTGACGGGCATGTCCGGGGCCGGGCGCAGCACGGCCGCCAACGCCCTCGAGGACCTCGGCTGGTACGTGGTCGACAACCTGCCGCCGCAGATGCTGCACACCCTCGCCGACCTCGTCTCCCGGACCCCGCAGGCCCTGCCCAAGCTGGCGGTCGTCATCGACGTGCGCGGCAAGGCCCTGTTCAGCGACATGAAGGAGACCCTGGCCGCCCTCGAGGCGTCCGACGTCGACTTCTCGGTGCTCTTCCTGGACGCCGCCGACGAGGTCCTGGTCTCCCGCTACGAGCACCAGCGCCGGCCCCACCCGCTGCAGGCCGGCGGGCGGATCCTCGACGGGATCCGCGCCGAGCGCGCCCTGCTGACCGACCTGCGGGAGTCGGCCGACGTGGTCCTGGACACCTCCGGGTTCAACGTGCACGCCCTGTCCCGGGCCGTGGCCGACCTGTTCTCCACGAACGGGCCCGTGGTCCTGCGCCTGACCGTGCTCAGCTTCGGCTTCAAGTACGGGGTCCCCGCGGACGCCAACTACGTGGCCGACGTCCGGTTCATCCCCAACCCGCACTGGGTCCCGTCGCTGCGCCCCCGCACCGGCAAGGACGACGAGGTCCGGGACTACGTCTTCCAGGACGACGGCCCCCGGCAGTTCGTGGACCGGTTCGTCGCCATGCTCGAACCCGTCTTCGCGGGATACCGTACGGAGAACAAGCACTACGCCACCATCGCGATCGGCTGCACGGGCGGGAAGCACCGCTCCGTGGCCGTGAGCGAGGAGGTGGCCCGCAGGCTCGCCAAGCTGCCGCTCGTGACGGTCAACATCCAGCACCGGGACATGGGCCGGGAGTGACCGGCTCGCCCTCACCGCGATGGGACCCCCGATGACCCTTCCGCCCACCGGCGCGTTCCCCCGGCTGCCCCTCAGCAGCGGCGCCGATGCCGACCCCCACCACTCGCCCGACCCCTCCGCCCGGCGGCCCGGCGGCGCCAGCCCCTCCGTGGTCGCCCTCGGCGGCGGGCACGGGCTCTCGGCGAACCTCGCCGCGCTGCGCCGGATCACCCCGGTGCTCACGGCGGTCGTGACGGTGGCCGACGACGGCGGCTCTTCCGGCCGGCTGCGCGACGAGCTCGGCGTCCTGCCCCCGGGGGACCTGCGGATGGCGCTCGCCGCGCTGTGCGACGACTCCGAGTGGGGCCGGACGTGGCGCGACGTCATGCAGCACCGGTTCAGCTCCTCGGAGGGGCGTACCACGACCCTCGACAACCACGCGCTGGGCAACCTGCTCATCGTCACGCTGTGGGAGCTGCTGGGGGACCCGGTGGCGGGGCTCGAGTGGGCGGGCGCCCTGCTGGGCGCCCGCGGCCGGGTGCTGCCGATGTCCACGCAGCCGCTGGTCATCGCCGGCGACGTCCCCGGCGCCCTGTCCGGCGGGAGCGCGAGCGGCTGCGCGGGCGAGGCCGGCACGGTCCGCACGATCACCGGGCAGGCGGTCCTGGCGAAGCAGGCCGACGTCTGCAACGTGCGGCTCGTGCCCCCGGACGCCCCGGCCTGCCCGCAGGCGGTCGAGGCGGTCGGGCTCGCCGACTGGGTGATCATGGGGCCGGGCTCGTGGCACACCTCCGTGCTGCCGCACCTGCTGCTGCCCGAACTGCGGCAGGCGATCTGCGGCTCGCCGGCGCGCCGCTGCGTCACCCTGAACCTCTCGCCGGACACCGAGACGCGCGGCAAGACCGCCGCCGACCACCTGCGGGTCCTGCACGACTACTGTCCCGAGCTGACCCTGGACGTGGTCCTCGCCGACCCCTCGGCCACCGAGGACGGCGCCGACCTCGAGGAGGTCGCCCGCGGCCTGGGCGCCGAGGTCTTCTACGCCGACGTCCGGGCGCACCCCGGCACCGCCGTGCACAACACGCTCCGGCTCGCGGCCGCCTACCAGGAGATCTTCGAGCGCCACCGCTGAGCCTGCCGCCCCACCCCCACACACCCCAGCATCCCCAGGAAAGGAACCGCGTGGCCCTGACGTCATCGGTGAAGGAAGAACTGTCCCGCCTCGAGATCAAGAGGTCCTCGGAGCGCCGCGCCGAGCTCTCCGCCCTGCTGCGCTTCGCGGGCGGGCTCCACATCGTCTCGGGACGCATCGTCGTCGAGGCGGAGGTGGACCTCGGCGCCACCGCGCGCCGGGTGCGCCGCGCCGTCCACGAGGTCTTCGGCCACGACAGCGAGATCGTGGTCGTCTCCGGCGGGGGACTGCGGCGCGGGAGCTCCTACGTGGTGCGCGTCGTCGAGGACGGCGAGGCCCTCGCCCGCCAGACGGGACTGCTCGACTCGCGCGGGCGCCCCGTGCGCGGGCTCCCGCCCGCCGTGGTCAACGGGGCCGTGGCCGACGCCGAGGCGGTGCTGCGCGGGGCCTTCCTGGCCCACGGCTCCCTCACGGAGCCCGGCCGCTCCGCCGCGATGGAGTTCACCTGCCCCGGCCCGGAGGCCGCCCTCGCGCTCGTGGGCGCGGCCCGCCGGCTCGGCGTCCTCGCGAAGGCCCGCGAGGTGCGCGGCGTGGACCGGGTGGTCGTGCGGGACGGGGACGCGATCGCCGCGCTGCTCACCCGGATGGGCGCCCACCAGACGCTCCTCCAGTGGGAGGACCGGCGGATGCGCAAGGAGGTGCGCGCCACCGCCAACCGCCTCGCCAACTTCGACGACGCCAACCTCCGCCGCTCCGCGCAGGCCGCCGTGGCCGCCGGCGCCCGGGTGGAGCGCGCCCTGGAGATCCTCGGCGACGAGGTCCCGGAGCACCTGCGGCAGGCGGGGGAGCTGCGCCTGTCCAACAAGCAGGCCAGCCTCGACGAGCTGGGCCGGCTCGCCGACCCCCCGCTCACCAAGGACGCCGTGGCGGGCCGGATCCGCCGGCTGCTGGCCATGGCGGACCGCCGGGCGGAGGAGCTGAACCTCCCGGGCACCGACGCCGGTGTCGCCGCGGAGGCCCTGCCCTCCTGAGCGGGGCGCGCCGGCGCCGCTGCGCCGGCGCGGTCACTCCGGGGCCGCGCCGGGAGAGGGCTTTGGTCCCGCGTGGGTTTCCGAGGGTCCGCATCCCTCGATGTGGGATTGTATGGGTTTGGCGATGAATACCGGGTGAATCTTTCACGACCCCAAGACATCCCAGGGATAACCACGTAGAATGGGACCTGGTTCAACGATCCAGACCCCGACCAACACAGGAGTACCCAGTGACCATTCGAGTGGGCATCAACGGTTTCGGACGCATCGGACGCAACTTCCTCCGCGCGGCGCGCGAGCAGGGCGAGAACATCGAGGTCGTGGCCGTGAACGACCTCACGGACCCGGAGGCCCTGGTCCACCTCTTCAAGTACGACTCCATCATGGGCCGGTTCCCCGGCGAGGTGACGCTCAACGGCGACACCATGAGCGTCGACGGCCACGAGGTCAAGTTCCTCGCCGAGCCCGACCCCGCCAAGCTGCCCTGGGGCGAGCTCGGCGTGGACGTCGTCGTCGAGTCGACCGGCCGCTTCACCAACGGCTCCAAGGCCAAGGCCCACCTGGACGGCGGCGCCAAGAAGGTCGTCCTGTCCGCCCCGGGCAAGGAGATCGACGGCACGTTCGTGCCCGGCGTCAACCTCGACACCTACGACGCCGCGTCGATGAACATCGTCTCCGCGGCCTCCTGCACCACGAACTGCCTCGCGCCCATGGCGAAGGTCCTCAACGACGCGTTCGGCATCGAGCGGGGTCTGATGACCACCATCCACGCCTACACCGCGGACCAGAACCTGCAGGACGGCCCGCACAGCGACCTGCGCCGCGCCCGCGCCGCCGCCCTCAACATGGTGCCCACCACCACCGGCGCGGCCGCCGCCGTGGGCCTCGTGCTGCCCGAGCTCAAGGGCAAGCTGGACGGTTTCGCCGTGCGCGTGCCCGTGCCCACCGGCTCCGTCGTGGACCTCACCTTCGACGCCCAGAAGGAGGTCACCGTCGAGTCGGTCAACGCCGCCATGAAGGAGGCCGCCGAGGGCCCCATGAAGGGCATCGTCAAGTACACCGAGGACCCCATCGTCTCCTCGGACATCCAGGGCGACAGCATCTCCACGATCTTCGACGCCCCGCTGACGAAGGTCATCGGCAACCAGGTCAAGGTCATCGCCTGGTACGACAACGAGTGGGGCTACACCTCCCGCCTCGTCAACGTCGTCTCCCACGTCGGCGCGCAGCTCTGAGCCCGTCGCCGCGCGACGCCGCCGGGGTAGGGTGAGTGGCATGGCTCATGCACTTGACGAACTGATCGCCGACGGCGTCGCCGGGCGCCGCGTCCTGGTCCGCTCCGACCTCAACGTCCCCCTGGACGGCTCCACCGTGACCGACGACGGGCGCGTCCGCGCGTCCCTGCCGGTCCTGAAGAAGCTGGCCGACGCCGGGGCCCGCGTCATCGTGATGGCGCACCTGGGCCGGCCCAAGGGGCAGGTCGACCCGAAGTACTCGATCGCGCCCGCCGCGCGGAAGCTGGCCGAGCTGGCCGACTTCCCCGTGGCGGTCGCCTCCGACGTCGTCGGGGAGGACGCCCGGGCCAAGGCCGAGGCCCTCGCCGACGGCGAGGTGCTCGTGATCGAGAACGTCCGCTTCGACCCCCGCGAGACCTCGAAGGACGACGCCGAGCGCGGCGCCTTCGCGGACGAGCTCGCCGCCCTGACGGGCGAGAACGGGGCCTACGTGGACGACGCCTTCGGCGCGGTGCACCGCAAGCACGCCTCCGTGTTCGACATCGCCCACCGGCTCCCGGCCTACCTGGGCGATCTCGTCAAGCGGGAGCTGGACGTGCTCACCAAGGTGGTCTCCGCCCCCGAGCGCCCCTTCGTGGTGGTCATGGGCGGGTCCAAGGTCTCCGACAAGCTCGCCGTGATCGAGAACCTCATCGGCAAGGCCGACTCGCTGCTCATCGGCGGCGGCATGGTCTTCACGTTCCTCGCCGCCCAGGGGCACTCAGTGGGCGGCTCCCTCCTGGAGCAGGACCAGATCGGGACGGTCAAGGACTACCTCGAGAAGGCCTCCGCGGCCGGCACCGAGATCGTCCTCCCCGTGGACATCGTCTACGCGGCGGAGTTCGCCGCGGACGCCGCGCACGAGGTGCGCCCGGTCGACGCCATCGAGGACGGCGAGATCGGCTCCACCGGTCTCGGCCTGGACATCGGCCCCGAGTCCGCGAAGCTGTTCGCCGAACGGATCCGCGGCGCGAAGACCGTGTTCTGGAACGGCCCCGCGGGCGTGTTCGAGATGGAGGCCTTCGCCGGGGGCACCCGGGCGGTCGCCGAGGCCGTGGTGGCCTCGGACGCGATGAGCGTCATCGGCGGCGGCGACTCCGCCTCGGCCGTGCGCAACCTCGGGTTCTCCGACGACCAGTTCGGGCACATCTCCACCGGTGGCGGCGCCTCCCTCGAGTTCATCGAGGGCAAGGAGCTCCCCGGGGTCGTGGCCCTGGGCGCCTGACCCGCACGCTCCCCGCCACGGCGCCGGGGGCGCCCCGGGGCCGCACGGCCCGGGGCGCCCCTGCCGCCCAGCGCACCACTGCCGAACCGCACGACGAGCGGCGCACCCGCCGCGGACAGGAGTCCCCATGACCTCGCAGACCAACGGTCAGTTCGACCGCACGCCGCTGATCGCCGGCAACTGGAAGATGAACATGGACCACGCCCAGGCGATCACCCTGCTGCAGAAGCTGGCGTGGACCCTGGACGACGCCAAGCACGACTACTCCCGCGCCGAGGTGGCCGTCTTCCCGCCGTTCACCGACCTCCGCTCCGTCCAGAGCCTCGTGGACGGTGACGACCTGCGCGTCGTCTACGGCGCCCAGGACCTCTCCGACCAGGACTCCGGCGCCTACACCGGCGACATCTCCGGCCAGTTCCTGGCCAAGCTCGGCTGCACCTACGTGCTCGTGGGCCACTCCGAGCGCCGCACGATCCACGGCGAGTCCGACGAGCTGTGCAACGCCAAGATCGCCGCCGCCCACCGCCACGGCCTGGTCCCGGTGCTGTGCGTCGGCGAGGGCCTCGAGGTCCGGCAGGCCGGCGAGCACGTCGCCTTCACGCTCGAGCAGCTGCGCGGCTCCATCGCCGGCCTCGAGGCGGACCGGGTGGCCGAGCTCGTGGTGGCCTACGAGCCCGTCTGGGCGATCGGCACCGGCGAGGTCGCCGGTCCCGAGGACGCCCAGGAGATGGCCGCCGCCATCCGCGCCGAGCTGGCCGGGCTCTACGACGACGGGACCGCCGCGAAGACCCGCATCCTCTACGGCGGTTCCGCGAAGGCTGCCAACGCCGGCTCGATCCTCAAGGGCAAGGACGTGGACGGCGTCCTCGTCGGCGGCGCCAGCCTCGACGCCGAGGAGTTTGCTAGCATTGCCAGGTTCGAGCAGCACCTCGTGACCGACTGATCACGACCCCCTGACCGTCCGCGCCCGCCGGGCGCGGCTGCTCGACGGACACCCCCGAGGGAAGGCCCCAGTGGAAATTCTGCAGAACGTGCTCCTGGCGATCATCGTGCTCGCGAGCCTCCTGGCCGTTCTCCTCGTCCTGCTCAACAAGGGCAAGGGCGGGGGCCTCTCCGACATGTTCGGCGGCGGCATGACCCAGTCCCTCAACACCTCGGGCGTGGCGCAGAAGAACCTGGTCCGCCTCACCACCACCACGGCCGTGGTCTGGGCCCTGTCCATCGCGGCCTACGCGCTGACCATGCGCTTCGCCGAAGTGGCCGTCTGAGCCGACGGCTGGTCGAACGACCCCCGGCCTCCCCGGCCGACCACGGAAGTCCGTGCTCGGCCGGGGAAGCCGGGGGTCGTCCGCGCTGAGGGGCCGCCGCATGCGCCCGGCGACGTGCGGTCCCCGCGCCCCGGATCAGCGCCCGTACTGGACCCGCAACGAGGCGTCGTCGGGTAGCACCACCACCGTTCCCTCCTCGACGGACCACCCCTCGTGGAGGAAGAAGTACCGTTCCCCGCTGACGGTGAGCAGGCGCAGCCCGTCGTAGCGGTACAGCGGGGCCTCGGCCGTGCCCAGCTCGTGCGTCGTGACCCCCAGGACGTCGAGGCCCAGTGGTTCCTGGCTGTAGACCTGCGCCCGGGGCAGCCACGGCAGGTTCACCTCGAGATCCTCCGCGAGCCCCCGTCCACGGGCCTCCGCGAAGTTCGAGGTTCCCCAGAAGAGCAGCAGCGCTACGAGGACCAGGAGCAGCGTCGCCTCGACGGCCTGCTGCTCGGCGGGCCGTCGAGGGCCCTCCACGGCAGCGGCACAGCGGCGGATGCGGACGGCCCACGCGGCCACGAGCACGCCGGCGGTGACGAGGTACGGGGCGTACAGGGGGCTGTAGACGCGTTCGGCGAACAGCAGGACGACCATGAGGCCGATCAGGGCCCCTGCACCGAGCAGAGCCGCCCGCGGCAGTGCGGTCGCCCACCTGCCGGCCGCTCCCCGGTCGATGCGTCTCCGCAGCAGCCGGTCCAGCCAGACCCACAGCATCGCCAGCGCGATCAGCAGCAGCAGCGGCAGGTACAGCGCGCTGATGCTCAGCAGCGCGAAGTCCCGCGTGGTGTAGCCGAACAGGTTGACATGCAGTCCCATCCACTCGGCCTGCGCCTTCGCGCGAGCCCAGCCGAAGTAGAACACCAGGGCCGTGACCACGGTGGCCGGCGGCCCGATGACCGACACGTAGCCCAGGACGTGCGACCACACGGAGCCGGGCGGGGCAGCGGTCTCCGTCATCGTTGCCGCCCGGTACCGCAGCCGCAGCGGCCCGTCAGGAGCCGGGGGCCGGACATGCCGTCGTGCCGGGGGCGTAGTCCAGGGCGACCGTGCTGAGGGCCGGGTCCTCGAGCACGTAGCCGGAGCCCGAGAGGGCCACCGGCAGCGAACCACCCGCCTCCGGGACCGGTGCCGGGGGCGCCACGAAGAACGGTCCGGTCGATGCCCACTGGATCGGCACGGGAGTCGGCCCCACGGTGACGAACTGCACGCTGCCCACGGGCAGTGCCCGGTCCTGCACGTTTCCGCGCAGGTGGACGGGCACGCCTCCGCACGGCGGCACGGGCACGGCGGACTCGCCGGCCTCGTCCGGCGCGCTCGCGAGCCCCGTGATGGACAGGGGGCAGGCGGTGCCCGGCGTGTCGACGAGCACGGGCACGTCCTCGGGGTGGTCCCGGTGGAACTGCACCAGACGCTGCAGCATGGCGACCGCCGCAACGTCGTGACAGCTCTGCGGGAGCGGGGCGGCAGCCAGTGCCGCCGCCCCCTGGGACCAGAGCGCCTCGTCGTTGGTCACGGCCGCCCGGCACAACAGGGAGGCGGCGTCCTGCGCGCTCGCGCCGGCGAGACTGTCGTGGTCGCACGTGCCGGCGCGCAGGGCCACGTACCATCCCGGTTCTCCGGGACCGACGGGTCCGATCGGCAGACCGCCGATCACGGGAGCGACGCGAGGAGGGGCCGGGGTGCTGCCCTCGCCGCCGCTCCCGCCGCCGGGACCCCCACCGCCGTTGCTCCCACCGCCGGGAGCGGCACCGCCGGGAGCGGCACCTTCGGGAGCGGCACCGTCGGGAGCGGCACCGTCGGGAGCGGCACCGTCGGATCGGCCGCGGGCGGAGCCGTCACGCCCGGGCCCGGCGGCGTCCTCGGAGCCGGGCTCGGCACTCGGAAGGTCCGTGGAGCCGTCCGAGGTCCGCGCGGAAAGGTCCGATTCCGGCTCGGTGGTCTGCTCGGCCGCAGGGGATCCGTTCGCCGGCTCGGCGCCGTCGTCGGGCCCGCCCCGGCCGCACGCCGTGAGCACCACGAGGACGCCGGCGGCCAGGACGGTGCCGGCGCGGACGGGACGTGCCGGGAACACGACCTCACCGGCCGTCCGCGCTCGTCCGGATGTCGCCACAGGTACGCAGGATCTCCATGGTCATGGATCCCGTTCTCTTCGCCAGGCGCTCGGGTGCCGACTCTCATCGGTGAGCATGACGGCACAGGCGTCACTACGGCGTGACTACCGTCCGGTCACTCGGGGTGCTTCGCCCCGGCGGCCCGACGCGTCAGCCGTCGAGGGCGTCCTGCGTGACCAGCAGCAGCGTCTCCTCGGTCCCGCGCACCCCGGCCCCGGGCGTGCGTTCGATCGGGGCGCCGCCGCGGACGGCCGCGACCGCCCCTGCCTTGTCCGCCCCGGCCACGAGGAACCAGACCCGCTCCGCGCTGTTGATCATCGGCAGCGTCATGGTCACCCGCTCCGGCGGGGGCTTGGGGGAGTCCCGCACCCCCAGCACGGTGGCGTCCTGCTCGTGCACGTGCGGCAGCCCCGGGAACAGGGAGGCCACGTGGCCGTCGGGGCCCAGGCCCAGCAGCGAGAGGTCGAACCGGGGGAAGGCCTCCGTCCGCTGCTCCGCGTCGGCCGCCGCCGCCAGCTCGCGCCGGTAGTCGAAGGCGGCGTCCTCGGCGGTGGCGAAGTCGTCGGCGCTGCCCATGTAGTGCACCCGGTCCGGGTTCAGGTCCAGGGCCCCGCCCACGGCCTCGACGGCCTGGACGCAGTTGCGATCGGCGCTGTCGCCGGCCACGAAGCGCTCGTCCGACCACCACACGTCGACGCGGGTCCAGTCGACCTCGTCCCGGCGGGCGGAGGCGGCGAGGGCCGCGAGCACCGCGGTGCCCATGCTCCCGCCGGTGAGCACGAGGCTCGCCTCCCCGCGCTCCTCCTGCGCCGCCACGACCACGTCGAGGACCCGGTCCGCGGTGTCCGCGGCGAGCGACTGCTTGTCCGGGTGGGCGACGGTCTCCAGCTCGGCGCTCATGCGCGCTCCTCCCCGGGGGCCAGGACGGACGTCTCGGGTGCCGGGACGGATGCCTCGGCGGCCGGGACCGCACCGGAGTCCGGTTCCGCCGGCTCGTCCGCCGGGGCGTCGTCGGGCGTCGTCCGGTCCCGGTCGGGGAGGCGGCCGCCGTGCTCGGCGAGGAACCGTGCGGCGCCGGGGGTGAGCTCGCCGGCGGTGTCCACGATCTGGGCGATCCGCACGTCCCGCAGGCCGGTCGTGATCACCTCGCCGTAGACCTCGTCGGGGTCCAGGCGCCGGAGCTCCTCGGCGATGCAGGCGTTGAGGTCCCGCACGGGCATGGCGATCTGCTGGTCGGGCTGACCGGGCTGCCGCAGCATCGCCACGGACCGGCCCGGGCGCTCGAGCACGATCTCGCCGTCGTCCCGGACCAGGGTCACCCGGTCGAGGCGGCGGGGCCCGGGGCTGTTGACCAGCGTCACGTCGGCGTCGAGCCGGGTGCCCAGCCACGTGCCGAGCAGCACCACGCTGGGGGAGCGGCCGCATCCCTCCACGACGACCTCGCGCACGGGCGCGGGCTCCGCCTGGTCCAGGACCGCGGCCAGCTGGATCCGCCAGTTGGTCACCCGGGTCCAGGCGAGATCCGTGTCGCCGGGGACGTACCGGGTGCTCAGCTCGGCGAGCGCCTCGTAGGCGTCGTCGCTGCGCGCGGAGTCCGTGATCCGCCGGTGGGCGATCCCGGCGATGGACGAGGTGTGCGGCGAGGGCGGCGGCACCGTGTGCGCCCACCAGGCGACGATCGGGGCGTCCGGCAGCAGCAGCGCCGAGAACAGGGTCTCGGTGGGCTCGGCGAGCTCGCCGTAGCCGTGCAGCACGATGACCTCGGAGGCGCCGGCGTCACCGCCCATGCGCAGCTGGGCGTCGAGCCGGGTGCTCTCCGCCTGGGAGTGCGCCACGTGCACGAGGATCCGGCACGGGTGCTCGTGGCTCGCGAAGTTCGCGGCCTCCAGGGCGGCCTCGGAGTGCCCGGCCTGGGCGAGGATCACGAGCGTGAGGACCCGGCCGAGCGTGACGACGCCGTGCTGGTCCCGCAGCTGGCTCAGCTTCTTGTCGATGGCCGAGGTGGTGGTGTTCTCCATCGAAACGATCACGGTCGCCTCCAGACGCGTCCGTCGCGGGCCAGCAGCTCGTCGGCGGCGGCGGGTCCCCAGGACCCGGGCGCGTAGGGCTCCGGCATGATCTCCTGCTCCGACCAGCACTGCTCGAAGGGGTCGAGGATCCGCCAGGACAGCTCGACCTCCTCGTGGTCGGGGAACAGTGGTGGTTCCCCGAGCAGCAGGTCGAGGATCAGGCGCTCGTAGGCCTCCGGGCTGGACTCGGTGAACGAGTGGCCGTAGCCGAAGTCCATCGTGACGTCCCGGATCTCCGACTGGGTCCCGGGCACCTTGGAGCCCAGCCGGATGGTCACGCCCTCGTCGGGCTGGATCCGGACCACGATGACGTTCTGTCCCAGGTCCTCGTGGCCGTTGTCCCCGAACAGCAGGTTGGGGGAGTTCTTGAACTGCACCGCGATCTCGGTCACCCGCCGGCCCAGGCGCTTGCCGGCGCGCAGGTAGAACGGCACGCCCGCCCACCGGCGGTTGTTGATGTCCACGCGCAGCGCCGCGTAGGTCTCGGTGCGGGAGTCGGCGGGGATGTCCTGCTCCTCGAGGAAGCCCCGCACGCGCTCACCGCCCTGCAGACCGGCCTCGTACTGGCCGAGCGCCGAGTGCGCCGCCCGGTCCTCGGGGACGACGACGGAGGCCAGGACCTTCGCCTTCTCGGCGCGCATGTGGTGGGCCTGGAAGGACAGCGGCTCCTCCATGGCCGTGAGGGCCAGCAGCTGCAGCAGGTGGTTCTGGATGACGTCGCGGGCCGCGCCCACGCCGTCGTAGTAGCCGGCGCGGGAGCCGATGCCGATGTCCTCGGCCATGGTGATCTGCACGTGGTCCACGAACTGCGCGTTCCACAGGGGCTCGAACATCTGGTTCGCGAAGCGCAGCGCCAGGATGTTCTGCACCGTCTCCTTGCCCAGGTAGTGGTCGATGCGGAACACCGAGTCCGCCGGGAACACCCGCTCCACGATGGCGTTGAGCTCCTGCGCGGACTCGAGGTCGTGGCCGAAGGGCTTCTCGATGACCACGCGGCGCCACCCGGAGGCGTTCTCGTGCTGGGCCAGGCCGTGGTCGGCGAGCTGCTGGCAGACCGTCTCGAACGCCTTCGGCGGGATCGAGAGGTAGAACGCGTGGTTGCCGCGCGTCCCCGAGTGCACGTCGAGCTCCTTGAGGGTCGACTTGAGCGCCTCGTAGGCCTTGTCCTCGTCGAACTCCCCGCGCACGAACCGGACGCCGGAGGCGAACTGGCGCCACACGTCCTCCTGGAAGGGGGTGCGGGCGTGCGCCTCGACGGACTCGCGCACCACCTCGCGGAACTGCTCGTGGGACCAGTCGCGGCGGCCGAAGCCGACGAGCGCGAAGGACGGCGGCAGCAGACCCCGGTTGACGAGGTCGTACATCGCCGGCAGCAGCTTCTTCTTCGCGAGGTCTCCCGTCACGCCGAAGAGCACGAGCGCCGACGGGGCGGCGACCCGGACGAGCCGCCTGTCCCTCGGGTCCCGCAAGGGATTGCGGGCGTTGTTGTCTGGCAACGGTACTCCTTCACGTCTCTGCGGGGCCGTGGCACCCACGGGGGCCTGCACGCGCAACGGTCGGCGCGGGAACTCCCGCGCCGACCGTGGCGTGCTCCCATTCTAGGTCAGCGGTCCGGTCGCGCCGGCCGGGTCAGCCGCCGAGGGCGTCGACGGCCCGGCGCAGCCGGTCCACGCCCGCGGCGCGGTCCGCGAGCCGCAGCCGCAGCACGGGCCGCCCGTGGTCGGCGAGGACCTGGGCGTCCCCGTCGGCCTGGGCGGAGATCAGCTCGCCGAAGCTGAACGGGCTGTCCGGGATCTCGAGGTCCGTCTCCGAGGCGGCGGTGATCTGCAGGTACACGCCCTCCGCCGGTCCGCCCTTGTGGTACTGGCCGGTGGAGTGCAGGAACCGGGGGCCCCAGCCGAACGTCACGGGCCGGCCGGTGGCCCGGGCGAGGACGGGGCGGACGCTCTCCAGCTCGGCCCACGAGAGCCGGTCGAAGTACGCCTGCACGGACAGGTAGCCGGTCTCCGGCAGCTGCGCGAGCAGCTTGGCGAGCGCGTCCTCGACCGTCTGCGCCCCGTCGAGCAGCTCCTGCGCCCCGCGGATCTCCACGGGCCCGTCCACGACGTCCGCGGCCGTGGGCTGCGGCTTGTCCTCGAGCAGGGCGCGGGTGGCGTTCTTGGCGGACTCCACGTCGGGCTGGTCGTACGGGTTGATGCCGAGCAGCCGCCCGGCCGCCGCGGTGGCGACCTCCCACAGCATGAGCTGGGCGCCGAGGGAGCCGGAGACCCGCACGACGTCGCCCTCGGGGGCCTGCTCCTCGTCCACGCCGACGAGCTCCACGACGAGGACGTCGGAGGCCCCCGAGGAGGCCTCCGGGGCGTCGCCGGCGCCGACGACGACGGGCAGCACGCCCTTGCCCTCCTTGCCCGTGGACTCGGCGATCAGCTGCTCCGCCCAGTCGGCGAACCCGGCGATCCCGGAGCCCAGGTCCCGGAACACGAGCTTGTTGCGCAGCGGCTGCGTGCCGCCGAGCGCCGCGCCCAGGTGCAGGCCGGGGTTGTCCTCGGCGTCCTCGCGCAGCACCTCGCCGGCCTCGTCGGCGTCGTCGAGCAGGGCCCCGACGTCCACGCCGGCCAGACCGGAGGGGACCAGGCCGAAGGCGGTGAGCGCCGAGAAGCGCCCGCCCACGGTCGGGTCGGCGGTGAAGACCCGGCGGTAGCCGGCCTCCCGTGCGGACGCCTCCATGGGCGAGCCGGGGTCGGTGACCACCACGATGCGCGAGGCGGCGTCGATGCCCGCGTCCTCGAACGCCCGGGCGAAGACCCGTCGCGCCGAGTCGGTCTCCACGGTGGAGCCGGACTTGGAGGAGACCACGATCGCGGTGCGCTCGAGGCGGTCGGCGAGGGCCGCGCCCACCATCTCCGGGTCCGTGGAGTCGAGCACGAACAGCTCGACCCCGGCGGTCCGGGTGATCACCTCGGGGGCCAGGGAGGACCCGCCCATGCCCGCCAGCACGAACCGGTCCACGCCCTCCGCCGCGAACTCCTCCCGCAGCGCGGTGATCTCGGCGACGAGCGGGCGGGAGACCTCGGCGGCCTCCACCCAGCCCAGCCGCTTGGCGGACTCGTCCTCGGCCGCAGCGCCCCACAGGGTGGGGTCCTGGGCGAAGAGCTTGGAGGCGAACCTGTCGCCCACCAGCGCGGGCACGTGCCGGTCGACGGCCTCGCGGGCGGCGCCGGAGGTCTGGACGGACAGGGAGCTCATGGGTTCTCCTTCGGGTGGGGCGGCACGGACGGTGCTCGGGTCAGGACGGGACGGGCTCAGCGGGCGTTGTCGAGGGCGGCGCGCACGGTGTCGAGCAGCTCCGCCCAGGAGTCCTCGAACTTGGTGAGCCCCTCCGCCTCGAGCTGGGCGACGACCTCGTCGTAGGAGATCCCCACGCCGGCGATCCGGTCCAGGAGCTCGTTGGACTCCGCGTAGGTGCCGGTGACGGTGTCACCGGTGACCTCGGCGTGGTCGAACGTGGCCTCCAAGGTCTTCTCCGGCATGGTGTTCACGGTGTTCGGGGCCACCAGCCCGGTCACGTACAGGGTGTCCGGCAGGGACGGGTCCTTCACCCCGGTGGAGGCCCACAGCGGGCGCTGCGGGTTCGCCCCGGCCGAGGCCAGCCGCTCCCAGCGCTCGGTGGCCAGGGCGTCCTCGTAGATCTGGTAGGCGAGCCGGGCGTTGGCCAGACCGGCCTTGCTCTTGAGCGCGGCGGCCTCGTCGGTGCCGATCGCGTCCAGGCGCTTGTCGACCTCGGAGTCCACCCGGGAGACGAAGAAGGACGCCACGGAGTGGATGGTGGAGAGGTCCTTGCCGTTCTCGAGCGCCTGCTCCAGGCCCAGCTGGTAGGCGTTGATGACCGCGCGGTAGCGCTCGAGGGAGAAGATCAGCGTCACGTTGACGGAGATCCCCTCGGCGATGGTCGCGGTGATCGAGGGCAGGCCCGCCTCGGTGGCGGGGATCTTGATCAGCGCGTTGGGGCGGTCGATGGTCTGGGACAGGCGCTGGGCCATGGCGGCGGTCGCCTCGGCGTCCTGGGCCAGGCGGGGGTCCACCTCGATGGACACCCGCCCGTCCTCGCCCTGGGTGGCCTCGGCGATGGGGGCGAAGAGGTCGCAGGCGTCGCGCACGTCGTCGGTGGTGATGGCCAGCACGGCCTCGTCCACGTCCGTGCCGGCGGCGGCGAGCTGCTTGACCTGGTCCTCGTAGGCGTCGTGCTTGGCCAGCGCGGCGGCGAAGATCGTCGGGTTCGTGGTCACGCCCACGACGTCCTTCTCGTCGATCAGCCGCTGCAGCCCGCCGGAGGCAAGGCGTTCGCGGGAGAGGTCGTCGAGCCAGATCGAGACGCCGGCGTCGGAGAGCTTCTGGGTGGGGGTGGTCATGTGTCTGTCACTCCTCGTGCTCGGGGGAAGATGGTCGGTCGGTGCGCGCCGCGGCTCAGCGGCCCACGGAGGCGGTGGCCTGCGCGGCGGTGAGGGACTCCTGGGCGGCGGCGGTGACGGCCTCGGCGGTGATGCCGAACTCGCGGTAGAGGGTCTCGTAGTCGGCGGACTCCCCGAAGTGCTCCAGGGACACGGCCCGCCCGTGCTCGCCGAGCAGGTCACGCCAGGACATCGCGATCCCGGCCTCCACCGACACGCGGGCCCGCACGGCCGCCGGGAGCACGGACTCGCGGTACTCGGCATCCTGGGCGTCGAACCACTCCCGGCACGGCATGGACACCACGCGGGCGGCCACCCCCTGCGCCTTGAGCTGCTCGCGGGCCTCCACGGCCAGGGAGACCTCGGAGCCGGTGCCGATGAGGATCACGTCCGGGGTGGACTCGGTGTCGGCCAGGACGTAGCCGCCGCGGGCCACGCCCTCGGCGGAGGCGAACTTCTCGCCCTCGGCCTCGGGGTGCAGGTCCGCCCGGGCGAAGGTGGGCACGTTCTGACGGGTCAGGGCGATGCCGGCCGGGCCGTGCCGGTTCTCCAGCATCGTCCGCCACGCGATCGCGGTCTCGTTGGCGTCGGCCGGGCGCACCACGTCCAGGCCCGGGATCGCGCGCAGCGCCGAGAGCTGCTCCACGGGCTGGTGGGTGGGTCCGTCCTCGCCGAGGCCGATGGAGTCGTGGGTCCACACGTAGATCGAGGGGACCTTCATCAGCGCACCCAGGCGCACGGCCGGGCGCTGGTAGTCGGAGAAGATCAGGAACGTCCCGGAGAACGCCCGGGTCTGGGAGGACATGGTGATGCCGTTGACGATCGCCGCCGCGGCGTGCTCACGGATGCCGAAGTGCAGCACCCGCCCGTAGGGGTTGCCGGTCCACTTCGCGGTGGAGCGCGCCTCGGGGATGAAGGAGGGCGCCGACTCGATGGTCGTGTTGTTGGACCCCGCCAGGTCGGCCGAGCCGCCCCACAGCTCGGGGAACGTGTCGGCGATCGCGTTGATCACCTTGCCGGAGGCCGAGCGGGTGGCCACGTCCTTGCCGGCCTCGAAGACGGGGAACGCGTCGGCGTAGTTCTCGGGCAGCTCCTCGGCGCGGATCCGGTCGTAGAGGCCCGCCCGCTCCGGGTTGGCCTCCCGCCAGGCCTGGAACTGCCGCTCCCACTCGGCGCGGACCTGCTTCATGCGGTCCTGGATGCCGCGGGTGTGGGCGATGACCTCGTCCTCCACCACGAAGGACTTCTCGGGGTCGAACCCGAGGATCTCCTTGGTCGCCGCGACCTCGTCGGCGCCGAGCTTGGAGCCGTGGATGCCGCCGGTGTTCTGCTTTCCCGGCGCCGGGTACCCGATGATCGTGCGCAGGGCGATCAGCGAGGGCTTGGCGGTCTCGGCCTTCGCCGCGCGGATCGCGGCGTAGAGCTCCTCGACGTCCTCGACGTAGTCCCCGGTCTTCGTCCAGTCCACCCGGGCCACGTCCCAGCCGTAGGCCTCGTAGCGGGCCAGGACGTCCTCGGTGAACGCCACGTCCGTGTCGTCCTCGATCGAGATGTGATTCTGGTCGTAGATCACCACGAGGTTGCCCAGCTCCTGCACCCCGGCCAGCGAGGACGCCTCGGAGGTCACGCCCTCCTGGAGGTCGCCGTCGGAGGCGATCACGTACACGGTGTGGTCGAAGACGGACTGGCCCGCGGGGGCCTCGGGGTCGAACAGGCCGCGGGTGTAGCGCTGGGCGTAGGCGAAGCCCACGGCCGAGGCCAGGCCCTGGCCCAGCGGGCCGGTGGTGATCTCCACCCCGGTGGTGTGCCGGTACTCGGGGTGGCCCGGGGTCTTCGAGCCCCAGGTCCGCAGGGACTCGATGTCCTCGAGCTCCATGCCGTAGCCGGAGAGGAACAGCTGCAGGTACAGCGTCAGCGAGGTGTGCCCGGGGGAGAGGATGAAGCGGTCACGGCCCGTCCACCGGTCGTCGGTGGGGTCGTGACGCATCACCTTCTGGAACAGCAGATACGCCGCGGGGGCCAGGGACATCGCCGTGCCGGGGTGGCCGTTGCCCACCTTCTCCACCGCGTCCGCGGCCAGCACCCGCACCGTGTCCACGGCACGCCGGTCCTGCTCGGTCCAGGTCAGCTTCTGATCGAGTTCGGTCGCCAAGATTCGGTGCCCTTTCCATTGGGGTCCGCTGCCGTGCGCAGCGGGTGCCGGTCGTGGACCGGCGGTTTGGGTCCAGCTTAGGTCACGCGCATTTCGGGCGTGTGACCGACGGCACCGGTTCCCGGGGCCCCGGACGTCTTTCCCGTCATGTCCGGAGCGGGAACGGACGCCGCCACGCGCTATGCTGTATAGGACCTTCTTCCGCGCCCGCGACCACCGCGCCGACCGCTCCTGCGTGCCGGCGACGCACCGTCTCCGGGCCGACCTCGCGCACGGAGCCGGGGGAACACCACCGCAACCGGGAGCAATGATTCTGTGAACTCACTCGAGACGTCGGGACCCGCAGGACGAGCCGTCCTCGGCAACGGGCACACGGGTGATGCGGCGGCCCCCCGCAGCGAGGGACGGATGACGGCCTCCCGGAAGGTGCGGGCCTACGTGGCCCTCATGAAGCCGCGGATCATCGAGCTGCTGCTCGTGGCGACCGTGCCGACCATGATCTTCGCCCAGCAGGGCATGCCGAACCTCTGGCTCATCCTCAACACCCTCGTGGGCGGCACGCTCGCGGCGGGTGCGGCCGGCGCCTTCAACTGCTACATCGACCGGGACGAGGACCGGGTGATGAAGCGCACGGCCAAGCGCCCGCTGGTCACCGGAGAGGTCACCGACCGCGAGGCCCTCGTCTTCGCGTGGGTCCTCACGGCCGTGTCGGTCGCCTGGCTCACGATCGGGGTCAACGTGCTCGCCGGCGCCCTGGGCGCGGCGGCCATCTTCCTCTACGCGGTCTTCTACTCGATCGTGCTCAAGCGCCGCACCGCCCAGAACATCGTCTGGGGCGGGGTCGCCGGGTGCATGCCGGTGCTGATCGGGTGGGCCGCCGTGACGGGCGGCCTCGACTGGCCCGCGCTCGTGCTGTTCCTGTTCATCTTCCTGTGGACCCCGCCGCACTACTGGCCGCTGTCCATGAAGTACGCCGACGACTACTCCCGCGCCGGGGTCCCCATGCTGGGCGCCGTGGCCGGGGCCCGCACCGTGGGCAGCCAGGTGGTCCTCTACGCGTGGGCCACGGTGGTGTGCTCGCTGCTGCTCGTCCCCGTCGGCGGCGCCGGCTGGGTCTACGCCGTGACCGCCCTGGCCTCGGGCGCCTGGTTCGTGGGCCACAGCCACAAGCTGCACGCCCTCGCGGTGGCCGGCCGGCCCACGGACAAGCAGGCGATGCACGTCTTCCACGGCTCGATCGCCTACATCACCTTCGTGTTCCTCGCCCTGGCCGTCGACCCGTTCGTGGGCGGCCCCGTCCTCTGAGCCCGACGGGGCCGGCGGGCCCCGCGGCGCCCGCGTCCGGCCGGGGGACCGGCCGGACCTAGGATGGTCGCATGCTCAGCATGACCTTCACCGGGCTCGTCGCCTACCCGATCACACCCTTCCAGCAGGGTGGCCGCCTGGACCTGGAGTCCTTCGGGCGCTACGTCGGCCGGCTGTCCCGATCGGGCGTGGACGCCCTGGTGGTCCTGGGCAGCTCGGGCAGCTTCGCGTACCTCTCCGGGGAGGAGCGGGCCGAGGTCGTGGGCGTCGCCGTGGAGGCCGCCCGCGGCTCCGGGGTGCCGGTGGGGGCGGGGATCTCCGCGATGACCACCCGCGAGGTCCTCGAGATGGCCTACGCCGCGGAGAACGGCGGGGCGGACGGGCTCGTGCTCAACCCGCTGTCCTACATCCCGCTCGTCTCCCAGGAGATCGCCGACCAGGTGGAGACGGTCTCGGCGGCCGTGTCCCTGCCGCTGTGCATCTACAACAACCCGACGACGACGGGCTTCACGTACCCGGTGGAGCTCGCCGCCGAGCTGTCCTGGCTGGAGAACGTCAGCGCGTTCAAGGACACCGCGGACTCCCCGGCGGACCTCGCCGCACGGCGGCACCGGTTCGCCGAGCTGGCGGAGCCGGGGACGGCCCACGGGGTCAGCGGGGAGCGGCTGCTCCACGAGGCGGCACCGGACGCCGCGGCCTGGCACTCCGGGATCGCCGCGGTGCTCCCGCGCCAGTACGCCGCCTTCCGGGCCGCGGTGGTCTCGGGCGACGACCGCGCGGTGCGCACCTGGCAGGCGGCGCTGACCCCGCTGATGGAGATCCTGCGCCAGGAGCGGCCCCTGAGCTCCCTGTACGCCCTGGCCGAGGTGTGCGGCGTCAGCACGGCCCCGCCGCGGCGGCCGCTGCTGCCGATCCCCTCGGCCAGCCGGCAGCGCCTGGCCCAGGCCGTCGAGGAGCTGCTCGACGAGGCGCCCGACGAGCGGGCCTGAGGGCCTCAGCCGCGGGACGGGGCCTCGGCCGGCTGCGCCCGGTCGGTGCTGCGCAGCACCGGGGCCGGGGTGCGGGTGACCGCGAAGCCCTTCTCCACGGTGCGGGCCGTGGCCCAGATCAGCACCGCGGAGCCCACCAGGTGCAGGGCCACGGCGACGATCGGCACGCCGTTGAAGTACTGGTAGTAGCCGATGAGCGCCTGCAGGACCAGCGCGGTCAGGAGCACGTTGAGGCCCGAGGCCAGCGGCACGGGCCACCGGTGCCGGCGGGCGAGCACGAGCCCGAGGACCACGGCCGCGACGATCAGGTACACGGGGACCGCGTGGGCGCGGGTGACGAGGTAGGCGTCGAACGCGTGCCGGGCGGTGGTGTCGTCCCCGGCGTGCGGGCCGGTGCCCGTGACCAGGGTGCCCAGGTAGAGGATCAGCGCGGTGAGCACCCCCAGGCTCACCATGAGCCCGCGGACGGTCCGCCGCTGCCCGTAGGCCTGGCCGGGGCGCTCGGCGTCCCGCACGGCGGGCAGGGAGCGCCGCCGGGTGCGGTTGACCAGCACCGTGGCCAGCGCGATCATCGCCCCGGAGATGAGGTAGTGGATGCCCACGATCCACGGGTTGAGCCCGGTGAGCACGGTGATCCCGCCGACCACGGCCTGCAGCGGGATGCCGAGACCCAGCAGCAGGGCGATCCGGAAGAGGTCGCGGTGCTCGTGGCGCAGCCGGAGCACGGCCAGGAACGTCAGCACCGCCACGGCGGCCAGCAGGAAGGTCAGCAGCCGGTTGCCGAACTCGATGAGGCCGTGCATGCCCATCTCGGGGGTGTTGGTCCAGGACTCGTCCGTGCACCGGGGCCAGGTGGGGCAGCCCAGGCCCGAGCCGGTCAGCCGGACGAGCCCGCCGGTGAGGATGAGCACGGAGTTCGCCACCAGCGACGCGACGGCGAGCCACCGCACCCACGGGGTGATCCGGCTCGGCAGCAGGCCGCCGCCGTGCTCGCGGACGTCGACGTCGCTGGGGTCGCTGGCGCGGTTCATGAGTTCACTTCCGGACGGGGTCGGTGCGGCGGGGTCTCCGCGCCCAGTTTATCCGCCTCCGCGGCCCCCGGGTCCCGCCGGCCGGGACGGGCCCTCGGGGCCGGGTCCGGACCGGCGGCTCAGCTCCAGCGGAACCAGCGCACGGCTCCGGCCCAGGCGGCGGCGGCCCAGACGAGGAGCACCAGCACCGGCAGCGGCGTGGGCGCCCCGGTGAGGAACGTCTCGCGCAGGGCGGTGCCCAGCGCGCCGGAGGGGAGCACCTCCACCACCCAGGTGAGCCCCGCCGGCAGCGTGCTCGAGGGGAACAGGGTGCCGCCCACGGCGGCGAGCAGCACCCACACGAGGTTGGTGACGGCGAGGGTCGCCTCGGCGCGCACCGTGCCGGCGAGGAGCAGCCCCAGCCCGGTGAACGCCGCGGCGCCGAGCAGCAGCACCGGCACGGAGACGAGCACGACGGCCGCGTCCGGGCGCCAGCCGAGGGCCGCGCCGAGCGCGGCCACCAGCACGTACTGCACCACGAGCACCGCGACGATCGCGAGCAGCTTGCCGGCGATCAGCCCGCCGCGGCCCAGGGGAGTGGTGGAGAGGAAGCGCAGGACCCCGTAGCGGCGGTCGAAGCCGGTCTGGATGCCCTGCCCCGAGAAGGCGTTGGAGAGCACGCACAGCGCCAGCACGCCCGGCACGGCGACGTCCACGCGGGAGGCGCCGGCCGGGACGGCGGCGTCCAGCAGATCGGTGAGGGTCAGGGCCACGAGGGCCATGAGCGGCAGGATGACCAGCAGCAGCAGCTGCTCGCCGTTGCGCAGCACGGCCCGCGTCTCGTAGCGGGCCTGGGCGGCCACCCGGCGGGCCAGGGAGGCGGGCTCCGGGCGGGGGGCGGTGGCGGTGGGCAGGGCGGGGGCGGTCATCGGATCTCCCGTCCGGAGATGTCGAGGAAGACGTCCTCGAGGGTGCGCGGCTGGAGGGACAGGGACTCGGGCAGCGTGCCGGTCGCGGTGAACCACCGGGTCACGGTCTCGAGCATCGGGGGCGTGAGGACGCCGGTGAGGGTCACGGTGCGGTCGGCGCGGTCCGCCCGGACGCCCTCGAACCCGGGGCCGTCCCACGGGAACGGCCCCGCGCGCAGCTGCTCCGGGGCCAGCGTCAGCACGAGCACGGCAGGGGCGTCGGCGCCGGGGGCCACCAGCTCCGCCACGGACCCCTGGGCCATGACCCGGCCGTGGTCCACGATGTAGACCTGGTCGGCGAGACGCTGGGCGTCGTCGAGCAGGTGCGTGGTGAGGATGATGCACACCCCCTCCCGGCGCAGCTGCTGGACGAGGTCGAAGACGATGTTGCGGGACTGCGGGTCCATCCCGGCCGAGGGCTCGTCGAGGAAGAGCACCTCCGGGTTGCCCGCGAGGGCCGCCGCCAGGGCCACGCGCTGGCGCTGGCCGCCGGAGAGCCGGCGGACCACGGTGCGGTCGAAGCTGCTGATGCCGAGCCGCTCCACGAGCTCGTCCATGTCCCGGGGGCTGCGGTAGAGGGACGCCACGTGCCGGAGCAGCTCCAGCGGGCGCACCGCCTGGGGGAGCCCGCCGTCCTGGAGCATCACGCCCACGCGGGCGCGCAGCGCCGGGCTGGCCCGCCACGGGTCCTGCCCCAGCAGCCGGACAGTGCCGCCCGTGGGCCGCTGCAGCCCCTGGGCGCACTCCAGGGTGGTCGTCTTGCCCGCGCCGTTGGGGCCCAGCAGCGCCGTGATCTCGCCGTGCCGCGCGGTGAGGGACAGGCCGTCGACGGCGTGCACCACGTCGGCGCGCGCCGCGCCCGGTCCGGCCGGGCGCCGGGAGCGGCGCCGGCGGACCGGGAACTCCTTCACGAGGCGCTCGATCGAGAGCGCGGGCGAGGACGCGGGGGGACTCTGGGCGGGCACCGGACCAGTGTAGTGCGGGCGCGCCCGCGGCCCGGCCCCCTTGGCCCCACCGCGCCCCGGGGTTATTATGAGTAAGTCGTGATTCTTGGACGGAGCCCGGTAAGGCTCCACTTACTGGTCAGACCGGAATGAATTACGACATACTCCGGTTGTGTATTAGAAGCGTCCCTTGCGGGTCGCGCGCTGCAGCACGAGAGCCTCCACCCCCGAGCAGGAAGCGAACGGTTCACCCATGACTCAGACCACGGACGCCCGGAGCAGGTCCCGCTCCGGCCCGCGGGCGGAGCAGGAGGAGAACACCCGCTCGCGCGTGCTCGGCGCCGTCCTGGAGCACGGTCCCGTCTCCGCCGCGGACCTCGGCGAGATGCTCGAGCTGACCCCGGCCGCCGTGCGCCGGCACCTGGACGCCCTCGAGCAGCAGCACTTCATCGAGGTCACCATGGTCCGCCGCCGCAGCGGGGGCGCCGGCCGCCCCGCGCGGCGCTACGTCGTCGCCCCCGAGGGCCACGCCAAACTCGGCGACGACTACCTCGAGATCGCGACCGACGCGCTGGAGTCCATCCGCCGCATCGCCGGCCCGGACGCCGTGCACGCCTTCATCCAGGAGCGCGTGGACCGCCTGGAGGCCTCCTACCGCCCCGAGGTCGAGGCCGCCGGGGACGACGTCGCCGACCGTCTGCCCGTCCTGGTGCGGCTGCTCAGCCGCGACGGGTTCGCCGCCTCCACCAACGAGGTGGCCGTCGGCCGCGGCGAGTCCCGCACCATCGTCTCGGCGCAGCTGTGCCAGGGGCACTGCCCCGTGCGCGAGCTGGCCGCCCGCTACCCGCAGTTCTGCGAGCTGGAGACCGAGCTCATCGCCCGGCTGCTCGGCACCGACGTCCGCCGGCTCTCGACCCAGGCCGCCGGCGCGCACGTGTGCACCACGCACGTGCCCCTCACGCGGCCGGGACCCGCCGCGGCACCGACTTCCGTGGACCGCACCGCGGCCCGCGCCACAGACCAGACAACAGAGGAAGGCCGTCATGACTGACCAGATCGCCAGCGGCAACGACACTGTCATCGCCGACATCCTGGAGAAGAACCCCGAGCTCGAGGGCATCGGCACCTACGAGTACGGCTGGGCCGACTCGGACGTGGCCGGCGCCTCCGCGCGCCGCGGTGTCGACGAGGACGTCGTCCGGGACATCTCCGCGAAGAAGAGTGAACCGCAGTGGATGACCGACCTGCGGCTGAAGGGCCTGAAGTTCTTCGACCGCAAGCCCATGCCCACGTGGGGTGCGGACCTGTCCGGGATCGACTTCGACAACATCAAGTACTTCGTGCGCTCCACGGAGAAGCAGGCCGCCACCTGGGAGGACCTGCCCGAGGACATCCGCAACACCTACGAGAAGCTCGGCATCCCCGAGGCCGAGCGCGGACGGCTCGTCTCCGGCGTGGCCGCCCAGTACGAGTCCGAGGTCGTCTACCACCAGATCCGCGAGGACCTGGAGGAGCAGGGCGTCATCTTCCTCGACACCGACACCGCGCTCAAGGAGCACCCGGAGCTCTTCGCGGAGTACTTCGGCACGGTCATCCCCGTGGGCGACAACAAGTTCGCGTCCCTGAACACGGCCGTGTGGTCCGGCGGCTCCTTCGTCTACGTCCCCAAGGGCGTGCACGTCGAGATCCCGCTGCAGGCCTACTTCCGCATCAACACGGAGAACATGGGCCAGTTCGAGCGGACGCTCATCATCGCGGACGAGGACTCCTACGTCCACTACATCGAGGGCTGCACCGCGCCGATCTACAAGACCGACTCGCTGCACTCCGCCGTCGTGGAGATCATCGTCAAGAAGAACGCCCGCGTGCGCTACACGACCATCCAGAACTGGTCGAACAACGTGTACAACCTCGTGACCAAGCGCGCGATCGCCCACGAGGGCGCCACCATGGAGTGGATCGACGGCAACATCGGCTCGAAGGTCACCCAGAAGTACCCGGCGGTCTACATGACCGGCGAGCACGCCCGCGGCGAGACCCTCTCGATCGCGTTCGCCGGCGAGGGGCAGCACCAGGACACCGGGTCCAAGATGGTGCACATCGCCCCGAACACGTCGTCGTCGATCGTCTCGAAGTCCGTGGCCCGCAACGGCGGCCGCGCCGCCTACCGCGGTCTCGTGCAGGTGCGCGAGGGCGCCCACGGCTCGAGGTCCAACGTGGTCTGCGACGCCCTGCTGGTGGACACGATCTCCCGCTCCGACACGTACCCGTACGTCGACATCCGCGAGGAAGATCGGAAGAGCACACGTCTGAACTCCAGTCACGTC
>NZ_KB714682.1:78820-84390 GCF_000349605.1 Kocuria sp. UCD-OTCP | reverse complement strand
ACCCAGAACTTCGACCAGTGGGCCAACATCCGCCCCGTGCGCTTCCTCCCCGGCGTGGTCTCCCCGCTGCGCAAGGCCGACGACACCGAACTGGACTGGGTCGTGGTCCGGGAGAACAGCGAAGGCGAGTACGCCGGGCTCGGCGGGCGCAACCTCGCCGGCCGGGGCCCCGGCAACGAGGTCGCCGTCCAGTCCTCCCTGTTCACCGAGAAGGGGTGTGAGCGCATCATCCGCTTCGCCTTCGACCTCGCCCGGACCCGGGAGGTGAAGAAGGTCTCCAGCGTCACCAAGTCCAACGCCCAGCAGTACGGCATGGTGCTGTGGGACGAGGTCTTCGCCCGCGTCGCCGCCGACTACCCCGACGTGCAGACCGAAAGCGTTCTGGTGGACGCGATGAGCGCCAAGTTCGTCCTGCACCCCGAGGAGCTCTCCGTGGTGGTGGCCTCCAACCTCAACGCCGACATCCTCTCCGACCTCGGCTCCGCCCTGGCCGGCAGCCTCGGCCTGGCCGCCAGNTGGTGGCCTCCAACCTCAACGCCGACATCCTCTCCGACCTCGGCTCCGCCCTGGCCGGCAGCCTCGGCCTGGCCGCCAGTGCGAACCTCGACCCGGAGCGCCGGTTCCCCTCGATGTTCGAGCCCGTCCACGGCACCGCCCCGGACATCGCCGGCCAGGGCATCTGCAACCCGATCGGGGCGATCGCCAGCGCCGCCCTGATGCTGGACCACTTCGGTCTGCACGCCGAGGCCCGCCGGGTGGAGGCCGCGATCGAGGCCACCACCGCCGCCGGGCACCTCACCCGTGACATCGGCGGCACCGCCGACACCGCCGAGATCACCCGGGCCGTCGTCGACGCCCTGGCCGCCTCCCTGACCTCCGCCTGAGGCTTCCCGTCCCTCCGGCCCCCGCCCCGCCCGGGACAACTCCGAGGACCGGCCGGCGCCGCGCCGGGCGCGGCGGTCAGCGTCCAGTGGCGCAGATCGCCCGCTCGATCAGGGAGGCGCTGCGGCGGTCGATCTCGTCCTCCACGAGCCTGCCGGGCGCCTCGGGGTACCAGCCGAGGTCGTCCCGCACGTCGGCGGCGACCTCGGACCCACCGCCGCGGGGGGCCACCCGGAAGGTGGCCCGCAGGGGCAGGGCCCGCCACCCGAACTCGGAGGCCGTCCCGCGCCGGCGGAAGGTGACGTCCGAGCCCACCGAGACCTCCACGCAGCACTCCTGGGAGCGGACCGCCGGGTCGAGGTCCTCGAACGCCGTGCGGATCCGCTCGAGGGCCTCCTCCGGGGGCATCGGGCACGTCCACGCCCGGGTCGTGGTGATGCGCGGCCGGTTCGGGGACCGGCGCGCCAGCCAGGGGACGAGGAACCGCTGGCCGAGCACCAGCGCGACGACGACGAGCGCCGCCGCTCCGAGCGCGAGCTGCGCCACGGAGATCACGCCCCGGAGGAGGAGCTGGACCACGAGGAGGACGACCACGGCCGACCCGGCCGGCCCGGCCAGCCGGTACCGTCCCCCGGCGGAGCGTCTGGCAGACACGCGACCTCCCTCCCCCGTCCGGACCACGGTGCCCCTCGGCTGTCCTGCGTCGCCGCCATTCTTGCCCGCGCGCACCCCGGGACACCAGGTGTGCATCCGTAAAGGGGACAGGCTCGCGGGGCGCTCCCCGGGTGCAGGGAAGATCGGGCGGCGCGGCCCGGCGCCCCGCGGTGTCGCCCGCCCTGCCTATGCTGAGGTCCGGCGGCAGCGAGGCGGCGCCGGACCGGCGGCCGCGACGACGGAGGGGTGTGGGCCATGACGGCGACCTATCGGTACGACGTGGAGGTCCTGCACCTGCTCGTGTCACCGGCGCACGCCTACTTCGGCCGCGCCCGGGACGGCGCGGCGGAGGTCCCCACCACCGACGCCGAGCGGGTCGAGCTGGTGGCCGGCAAGGGCGTGGTGGGCGACCGGTTCTTCGGCAAGGCCGCGCACATGGACGCCGCCGTCACCCTGCTCGCCGTCGAGGCGCTCGAGGCCATGGCCGCGGACCTGGGCACGGACCCCTTCGACCCGCTCCTGACCCGGCGCAACGTGGTCCTCCGGGGCGCCCACCTGGCCCCGCTGCTGGGCGAGGAGTTCGCGCTGGAGTCCCGGGGCGCCCTCGTGCGGCTGCGGGGCGGGCGCCCGGCCCACCCCTGCGTGTGGATGGACCGGGTCCTGGCTCCGGGCGCGCACGCCGCCATGCGGGGGCGAGGGGGCCTGCGCTGCCGGCCGCTGTCCAGCGGCGACCTGCACCGCGGACCGGCCGTGCTGCACAGCCCGGTCCCGCTCGAGCCGGAGCTGGCCGGCGCGGCCGTGCTGCGGCGCCCGTCCCGGCTGCCGTAGCCCGCCCACCCGGGACCGGCGCCCGGGCCCGCGCCGGGTCAGGCCTGCGCCAGCTGGGGCAGCACCGTCTCCCCGAAGGCGTCGAGGAAGCGGCCCTGCTCCTGCCCCACGTGGTGGAGGTAGATCTCGTCGAAGCCGAGGTCGGCGTACTCGTGCAGCCACTGGGCGTGCCGGCCGAGGTCGGCGGAGACGTTGACCGCCCCGGCGATCTGCTCATCCCCCACGTCCTCCTGGACCGCCTTGCGCAGGTAGTCCTGGGGCGAGGCGAGCTCGGCCATGGTCACGGGGTCGAAGACGTTGGTGCGCCACTGGTCGAAGGCGATCGCGCGGGCCTGCTCCGGGGAGGGCGCCCAGCTCAGGTGCACCTGCAGCGCGGTCCGCCCGGTGCCGCCGGCCTCGCGCCAGGCCTCGCGCATCCGGCGCAGGTCCTCGAGGGGCTGCTGGACGGTGATGAACCCGTCGGCCAGGGGGGCGAAGCGGCGGACCGTCGCCGGGGTGAGCGCGGCCACGCGCAGGGCGGGCAGGACCTCCGGCGGGTCCCAGACCCGGGCGCGGTCGGCGTGGAACGGCTCGCGGCAGGACACCTCCTCGCCCGCGTGCAGCCGGCGGACGGCGTCGAAGCTGCCCTCGAGGAACCGCTGCCGGTGCTCCTTGGCCGGCCAGTCCGGGGTGACGGCCCGCTCGTTGAGCTTCTGCCCGCTGCCCAGGGCGGTCCAGATCCGGCCGGGGAACATGCGGGCGAGGGTGGCCGTGGCCTGGGCGGTGACCACGGGGTGGTAGCGCCGGCCCGGGGCGTGCACGAACCCGAAGGGCAGGTCCGTGGTGGCCAGGGCGGCGCCCAGCCAGGACAGGGCGAACCCGGAGTGGCCCTGGTGCGGCGACCACGGCTCGAGGTGGTCCGAGCACATGGCGGCGCCGAAGCCGGCCTGCTGGGCGTGCTCGACGTCGCGCAGCAGCTGCTCGGGAGGGATCTGCTCGTGGGAGGCGTGGAAGCCGATCGTCGCCATGGGGTCCTCCGGTCGAAGGCGGGAACAGGACAGTGGGATCAGGTCACGGGGATCAGGTCACGGGGATCATGTCAGTGGGATCTGGACAGCAGGAGAGGGAGGACGGGACCGGGTGGGGACGGGTGCCGGGTCAGCCGGCCGCCGCCCGGAGGTCCTCGGCGGGGGTGCAGACGTTGCGCAGCTCGCCGATGCCCTCGATCTCGGTGACGACCTCCTGGCCGTCCCGCAACCAGATCCGGCGGGGCTTCTGGGCCAGGCCCACGCCGGCGGGAGTGCCGCAGGCCACGAGGTCCCCGGGCTCGAGGGTCAGGAACCGGCTGAGGTACTCGACCAGCTCCACGGCGGAGAAGATCATCCGGTCGGTGCCGGAGTCCTGGTGCCGCACGCCGTCCACGGTGCAGCGGATCGCCAGTCCCGCCTCGGGGTCGATCTCGTCGGGGGTCACCACCACGGGGCCCACCGGGGTGGTGCGGTCGAAGTTCTTGCCCTGGAACCACTCGGAGGTCCGGCCCTGCCAGTCCCGCACCGAGATGTCGTTCATGATGGTGTACCCGGCGATCGCGGCCCGCGCCTGGTCCGGCGTGGCGTGGCGCAGGGGCGAGCCGATCACCACGGTGAGCTCGGCCTCCCAGTCGATCTTCTCGGACTCCTCCGGCATGGCGATGGGGTCGGTGGGGCCGATGAGCGCGGTGGCGTACTTCGCGAAGATCGTGGGGTGCTCCGGGATCTCCTGACTGACCTCCTCCGCGTGGTCGTAGAAGTTCAGCCCGGCGCACAGGATCTTGCCCGGGCGCAGGACGGGCGTCGCCAGGTCCTCCGGGGCCGGCGCGGGGCCCGGCTCCCCCGGCAGCCGCAGGTCGCCCCCGGCGAGGAGGGCCCCGACGTCGGGGACGGGGAGATAGACGGTCCGCCCGTCCTCCTGCCGGAAGGCCTGGGTGGTGCCATCTCGTCGCACGGTGCCGAGTCTCACGGGTGCTCCCTCACGTTCTGCGGTGCGGTCTCCACCGACGATCCTATGCACCTCCGGCGGGAGGGTGCACCGCGGCGGCCTACGCGCAGCGCACCACGCGGATCCCCGAGGCGCTCGTGGCGGCGAGCAGCCGCCAGCGCCCGGTGTCGAGGGTGTGGACGAGCTCGAGGGTCAGCAGCTCGGAGCGGGTGTTCAGCTGCACCTGGACCCGCCACATCTGCTGGTCCACCGCACCGATCCCCCGGTCCTTGGGCAGCCGCGCGTCCTCGGACCACCAGGCGCGGCGCTCGTACCAGCGCACGGGCCCCTGGGCCACCAGGTAGTCCCGCCCGCGCCAGCGCACGCCCACCGGCACCCCGTCCGTGTCGCAGTCCACGTCGACGCTCTCCGTCAGGAAACCCACGACGGCTCCTCTCTCCCTCGGCCCGGCGCCCGTCCCCGGTGCGCCCTGTTCCCTGGAAGCTAGAACACCTGTACGACACGCTAACCCGGAAGAGCGCGGAAAAGGAACAGGTGTTCCCGTGAAGTCCTCGCTCCGACCTGGCCGTTCACTTTTGCGATCGAGGACGGCGAAGCATGGACAAGCCCAGCGAAATGGATACGCTGAATGCACGGAGGGCCTGCCCTGCGCGGCCCTCCCGGACGTCCCCTGTCCCTCGTCCGCCCCGCCGGAGCAGCCGGCGTCGACCTCACGGAGGCCTTCCATGACCGGAACCATCACGCTGATCGCCCACACCGCGGCGAACACCAAGAAGCCCGCGGTGAATCTGCGTCCGTCCGGCCCGGAGGACGCCGAGAGCCTCGCCCAGCTCTACTACTCCTCCTACGAGCAGGGCGGGGTCTCCAGTCTGGAGGAGGCCCGCCAGGTGATCCGGGGAGTCTTCGACGGGGAGTACGGGCCCTTCCTGCCCGAGGCCTCGCCGGTGGTGGTCGACGACGACGGGACCGTGGTGGCCGCCGCGCTCGTGCTGTCCCGGCGGGTCGGCGACGACCTCCCCGACGTCCCCTACATCTTCGAGCTGTTCACGGCGGCCTCCCGCCGCCGCCAGGGCCTGGCCGAGCAGCTGGTGCGCTGCGCCATGGGCACCCTCTACGACAACGGCTACGACCAGGTCAGCCTGCGGATCGCCGAGGACAACGCGGCGGCGCTCGCGCTCTACCTGACGCTCGACTTCAACCGGTGGGTCCCCGAGACGGACGACGTCTGAGCCCGGCGGGCGCTCCGGACC
>NZ_KB714682.1:0-78793 GCF_000349605.1 Kocuria sp. UCD-OTCP | reverse complement strand
ATGCGGGTCCCGGGCCTCTTCTGTGACCGGCTCAGAGCGAGAACTCCTCCCGGACGGGGGGATCGGCGGCGATGTCGACGAATCGCGCCCAGCGGGGGCGCACCGCCACGAGCCGGGTGCTGTCCTTGTCCGTGGCCCCCGGGTGCCGGGACTCCAGCACCTCGCCGGCGTCCTGCGCGGCGGAGCCCTCCAGCACGGCGGCCTCGCCCTCGAGCTGGAACTCCTGGCCCGTCCCGGAGACCACCACGAGGGAGACCCGGGGATCGGCGAGGAGGTTGGCGTACTTGCGGCTGCGCTCGTTCGTGCCGAAGACCAGCCGCCCGTCCCCGAGGGCCGCGAGGTTGATCCACGCGGACTCGGGGCAGCCGGCGCCGCTGTTGGTCGCCACGACCCCGCCGCCGTGGGCGCGGACGAAGGCGGTGACCCGGTCCACGGGCTCCCGGGGGCTCAGAACAGGCTCCGCTGCGGCTCGACGAGCTCCGGGGAGTTGTTGCGCACGTTGCCGACCGCCGGGCCCACCGGGTCGAGCACCCAGCGGGCGGCCGTCCGGTGCGCCTCGGCCCGGACCAGGTCCACGAGCTGCGGGGCGTCGTCCTCCCCGGGGCGCAGCCAGTCCCCCACGTGCTCGGGCGCCAGCGGGATCGGCATCCGGTCGTGCAGACCGTGCAGCTCCGTGAGCACGGGGTGCTCGTCGGAGGGCTCCGGGGAGTCGGTGGTGAGGATGGAGCAGGACAGCAACCAGGTGCTCCCGCCGCCGTCCCTGCCTGGCTGCAGGGCCGCGGAGTGCAGCTCCGTGCCCTCGGGCACCCGCCACCACTCGTAGATCCCGGCGAACCAGATGGTCTCCTCCGGATCGGCCGGGTGGACGTAGTAGGGCTGCTTGCGCCCGCCCTTCCCGGCGCCGGGCTCCTTCTTCCACTCGTAGTAGCCGTTGGCAGGGACCGCGCACCGGCGGGCCCGGACCGCCTTGCGGAAGGACGGCTTCTCGAGGACGGTCTCCGAGCGGGCGTTGAACATCTTCGACCCGACCGCCGGGTCCTTGGCCCAGCCCGGGACCAGTCCCCAGCGGGCCACGTGCAGCTCGCGCACCAGCTCCCCGTCGTCGTCCCGGCCGTTCCCGCCGGTGAGGCGTTCCAGGACGATCGGCACGTCGGTGGTGGGCGCGGTGTTCCAGTTTGCCCGCAGCCGCTCGGTGTCGGCCTCGCCCAGGCTCTCGTCCGGGACCGCCCCGGTCGCGGCGACGAGGTCGCCCACGGCCCGGGCGATGACGTAGCGTCCGCACATCTGCTGCCTCCTCGGTCTGCCCGGCCCGCGGCCGGGGCTCAGTCGGTGAGCGGCCCGTACCCCAGGTACCGGGAGTACATGCCGTACACCTTGCGGATCCCGCGCTCCACGTCGGCCACGGTGGTGCCCGGGCGCAGGTCGTCCACGGCCCCGGCGGTGGCCGGGTCCCAGTCCAGGTCGAGGGCCGAGTAGACGTCGGTGAGCACCGAGCGGATGGGCTCGGACTGCTCGACCACGAGCACGGTGCTGAAGTACCAGGCGCCCGCGACCACCCGCTGGGCCGTCCCGGCCAGCTTCACCTTCCGGCCCGGGGTGGACGACGACGCCGGGTGTGTCCCGTGCACGCTGTGCTCGCCGGCACAGTACTCGCCCGGGATCTCGCCGACGTCGGCCTCGACCTCGAGCTCCTCCAGGGCGGCCACGATCATGTCGCCGAAGAGCCGGTAGCGGTCCTGGATGCCCGAGGTGGGGTCCTCGGCGGCCTCGAGGTGGTCGATGATCAGGCACCCGCCGTGGTAGGCCGCGGCGCGGCCCCCCACCTTGCGGACCAGGGGCTCGAACCCGCTCTCGCGGGCGGCCCGGGCGGCGTCGGGGAAGCCCGGGCGCAGCTCGTCCCGGCGGCCGAAGGCGACCGTGGGGGCCGGTTCGTACAGGCGCAGGACGGGCCCGCTGCGGCGCACGTCGGCGAGGAGGGTCATGGCGCTCTCGTAGTCCTGCTGGGCGCCCAGGGACTCGCGCTGGCGGAGAAGTTTCATGCTGGCCCCAGTCTAGTGGCGGATCCGGACGGTCCTGCGGCAGGTCACGCCCCGGTGATCCCGCTGCCGCGGAACCAGCGCCCCAGGGCCAGGGCGCTGAGCTCGACCTTCTCGGCCCACGCGACCGCCTCCTCGTCGGCGGCGTCCGAGACGTGCTTGACCATCCGCAGCGGCACGCCCAGGTGCCGGCAGGCCACCGCGATCGCCCAGCCCTCCATGTCCACGAGGTCCGCCCGGGCGGCCAGGGCGTCCCGGGCGGGTCCGCCGGCCACGAAGGAGTCCCCGGTGGCGAGCACGGGGCCGTCGCCGCCGAGCTCGATGACGTTGTCCACGGGGATCCCGGCCGCGCGCAGCAGCTCCTCGTCCACGTCCCGGTTGATGATCCGGGAGGGCTCGAGCACCCCGGTCAGCCCGTGCTTGAGGGCGCCGGCGCTGCCGATGTTGAGCACCGTCAGCTCCGCCCGGCGCGCGGGGTCCGGGCAGCGGGTCAGCACCGCCTCGGTGGTGCGCACCGCCGCGGCCGACATCCCGACACCGGTCAGGACCAGGTCGATGTCCTCCGGGAAGTACTTGGTCTCCAGGGGGTGGGCGGCGAGAACGAGCAGCTGTGGCACCCCGTCACTCTATCCGCACTCCCCTCCCGCCCCCGCCCCTGCCGCCGAGCCCCCCTCCTGCCGCCGAGCCCCCCACCTGGTCGCAAATCCCCACGATCAGACGGGGGGAATTGCGATCAGATGGGGGACTCGGCGCGGTGGACGGGATCCACCTGGGGACTCGGTGGGACAGGGGGACGGCGGGGGGAGGTCAGGCCGGGCGGGTGGTGAACAGCGCGGCGAGCCGCCGGTCGGAGTCCGCCTGGGCGTCGAGATCGTGCGCGCCGCCCGTCACGAGCAGCTCGTCCGCCCCGGTGCGCGCGAGCAGCCGTTCCAGCTGGTCCCGGACGTCCGGGGCCGTGCCGTGGACGGAGGACGTGAGGGTCTCCTGCACGAGGGCCCGCTCCCGGGCCGTGAGCCCGTCCGGCTCCGCGGGCCGTGCGGGCGCCAGGGGCGGGAACTCGCCCCGGGTGCGGGAGGCGGCCAGGGCGCGGGCCTCGGGCAGCAGCAGTTCGCGGGCGGCCGCGCGGGTCCGCGCCACCGCGACGTTCACCGAGACCACCGCGTAGGGCTCCGGCCACCACGACGACGGGCGGAACTGCGCGCGGTACCGCTCGAGCACCGCGGCGCCGCCGCCGGGGCCCTCGCGGAAGAGCGCCGGGCCGCCGAGCACCACGGCGAGTCCCGCCCGGGCCGCGGTCTCCACCCCGGCGCCGGTCGCCAGGACGAAGACCGGTGTGGCGGCGTGGTTGCGGGGCCGGACGGTCACCGGGGCCGCGCCGGAGAGGTGCGCGAGCAGCTCGGCCAGGTCGTCCCCGAAACGGTCCGCGGCCTCCTTGCCGGTGCGCAGCGCGTCCCGGACCGCGGCGGTGAAGCCGAGGGAGCGGCCCACGCCGAGGTCGATCCGGCCGGGGTGCAGGGCCTCGAGGGTGGCGGCCTGCTCGGCGACCACGAGGGGCTGGTGGTTGGGGAGCATGATCCCGCCGGAGCCGATCCGGAGACGGCGGGTCCGGGCGGCCAGGGCGGCCATCAGCACCGCCGGCGCGGACCCGGCGATCCCGGGCACCGCGTGGTGCTCGGCCACCCAGAACCGGTGGTAGCCCAGCTCCTCCGCGCGCTCGGCCCGCTCCAGGACGCGGGCGAGGTCCTCGGCCTCCGTGGAGCCGTCCCGGGTGTTGGCGCGGTCGAGGAGGGAGAGCGGGACGTCGGAGAGGGCCATGGTGCGCACAACCCGGGCGGCGCCGGAAGCATTCCGGGCCGCTGCCGGGGTCCGGGACGGTCAGGGCCGGCGCCGGACCTGGATCCGTCCCTCCTCGACGCGGGTCTCGTAGCTGGGCTGCGCGGCGGTCGCCGGTCCGCGGACCACGGCGCCGTCCGCGAGCCGGAAGGTGCTGCCGTGCCAGGGGCAGGTGACGCAGCCGCCGTCGACCGTCCCCTCCTCGAGCGGGCCGCCCAGGTGGCTGCAGACGCTGTCGAGGGCCTCGACCCGGTCCCCGTCGCGGACGAGCAGCACCGAGACGCTGCCGGCCGGCACCCGTCGGTGCTCGCCGGCGGCGAGCTCGGCGTCGGCGAGGACGTCGGTCCACCGCCGTGGGCCTCTCCGCCAGGCGGTGCGGTTGACGTTGACGCCCCGCGCGAAGACGAGGTGGCCGCCCAGGTAGCCCCCGCCCGTGACGCAGCCGTAGCCGACCAGGGCGAGGGCCCTGCCGGCGCCGCGCCGGCCCCGGAGCCGGGCGGCGAGCGAGGCCGCGTAGAACGTCAGGGCCACGCTGTTGGCGGTCGCGTGCACCAGACCGATGCGCCGGTCGGCGCCCTGGGTGTCGGACCAGTCGTTGAGCCCGGTCGCCGCCGTGGGGACGGCGGCGGCCAGCCCCGCGGCCACGAGCACGTCGGCGGCGCGGGCCGTTCTGGGGCCGCCGGCCAGGTCCAGCACCGCCGCCATGGTCCACGCACCGATCGGGACGTCGGTGAGGAGGGGGTGCAAGGGGTGCCCGATCACTGTGCCGCTCAGCACGTTGCGCACCGGCGTGGGCCGCACCGCCCGGCCCACGGCGCGGGCCAGGGGCTCGGCCACCCGGTCCAGCGCCTTCCACGTCTCCACGCGGGCCACCAGGTCCTCGAGCTGTGTCATGACCGCCTCCTCAGCGCCGGGGCGGTCAGTGTCCCACCCCGCGCCGGGCGGGACAAGGACGTCCTGGTGTGTGAAGACCGGTGGCGCCGGGAGCCGTTCAGCCGGCGCGGTCGAGGGCCTCCTCGGCGGCGACCCAGCCGAGCATGGCGCACTTGACGCGGGCCACGAACCGGGAGACCCCGGCGAAGGCGGCGGCGTCGCCGAGGACCTCCTCGTCGGGGACCACGGTGCCCCGCGAGCGCAGGAGGTCCCGGAACGCGCCGATCATTTCCACCAGCTCGGCCCGCGTCATCCCGGGGGCGGTCTCGGCCAGCACGGAGGCCGCGGCCATGGAGATCGAGCAGCCCTCGCCCTCCCAGCTGAGCTGGGCCACCACCGGCTCCGCGTCCCCGGGGCCGGTCGCGAGCTCGACCCGCACGGTGATCTCGTCGCCGCATGTGGGGTTGTACTGGTGGGACTCCCCGGCCCCGTGCCCGGGTGCCGGGGCGGCCAGGCCCTCTCCGGAGCGCCGCTTGGCGTGGTCGAGGATGACCTCCTGGTACATCCCGTCCAGCGCGCTCATCGCGTGTTCTCCAAGCGGAAGTAGCCGCGGACCCCGGCGAGCTCGGCCAGGAACCGGTCGACGTCGGCGGTGGTGTTGTACAGGTAGGCGCTCGCCCGCGTGCTGGCGGTCAGCCCCAGCGCCCGGTGCAGCGGCTGGGCGCAGTGGTGGCCCACCCGCACGGCCACCCCGGCGGAGTCCAGCACCTGCCCGACGTCGTGGGCGTGCACCCCCGCCACGTCCACGGCCGCCAGACCCACCCGGTCCGCACCCGGGGGCGGGCCGATCAGCCGGACCCCCTCCAGCTGCCCGAGACCGGCCGCGAGCCGCTGCCCCAGCTCGTGCTCGTGGGCCGCGACCCGCTCCATCCCGATGCCCTGCAGGTAGCGCACCGCCTCGGCCAGGCCCACGGCCTGGGCGACCCGCTGCGTGCCGGCCTCGAAGCGGGTGGGGGCCGGCAGGTAGCGGGCGGACTCCATCGTGACCTTCGTGATCATGGATCCGCCCGTGAGGAACGGGGGCATCGCGTCCAGCAGCTCGGACCGCCCCCACAGCGCTCCGATGCCGGTGGGACCGAGCATCTTGTGCCCGGAGAACACCGCGAAGTCCACCCCCAGGGCGGGGAGGTCCACGGGCAGGTGCGGCACCGACTGACAGGCGTCCAGCACGGTCAGCGCCTCCGCCGCCCGGGCCAGCTCGACGAGACGGGCGACGTCGGTGATCGCACCGGTGACGTTGGAGACGTGGCTGAAGGCCACCACCCGGGTGCGCTCGCCGATGACCTCGACAGCGGCCCCGAGATCGAGGGCGCCGGTCTCGTCGACGGGGATCCAGCGCAGGGCGGCCCCGGTGCGGGCGGCCAGCTCCTGCCACGGGATGAGGTTGGCGTGGTGCTCGGCCTCCGTGGTGACGATCTCGTCACCCGGGCCCAGCCGGAAGCGGGCGGCCGTCCCTCCCCCGCGTCCGGCCGAGGCGTTGGAGAAGGAGTAGGTGATCAGGTTGATCGCCTCGGTGGCGTTGGAGGTCCACACCAGCTCCCGCTCGGTGCCGCCCACGAAGCCGGCCACCACCCGGCGGGCCTCCTCGTAGGCGTCGGTGGCCTCCACGGCCAGGGCGTGGGCGCCGCGGTGGACCGCGGCGTTGCGGTGCAGGTAGAAGTCCCGCTCGGCGTCCAGGACGGCCAGGGGCTTCTGCGAGGTCGCCCCGGAGTCCAGGTAGACCGACGGGCTGTTCGTCAGCAGCGGGAAGTCCTCCCGCAGCGCACGCACCTCGGGATCGGTCAGGGGCAGCACGTGGTTTCCTTCCATGCTCCGACACTGTACGGCCCGGGCCCCGGGGTTCTCCGGCCGGACGCCTCCCGGCGTCACGGGCGGGCTACCGGTGGCGGGGGCGCAGATAGGTGTTGCCGTTCGCGTCCTTCTCGACCACGAACTCGTCCTGCAGGTCCTGGTACCACTGCTGCGTCTGCTCGCTGGGCTGGTCCTGGCCCCGGAGGTCGCGGGGACTGCGCACGGCGGGCCCGTAGAACCGCATGGCGAAGTCGTCGAAGCGCCGGAACAGGCTGCGCCGGGGCTCGTCGTCGTCGGCGTGCTGGTGCTTGCGCATGGTGTCCTTCCGGGTGGCGGGCCGGGCCGTCTCCCCCCATGATCTCCCGCCGGTCCGCGGAAGGCGAACCCGGAACGGTGCGCGAGGAGTCACAGCCGGCGCTACGGGGCGACGGCGGCCCCGGTCCGACCGGGTGAACGGCCTGTCAGGAGAACGCCCGAACGTATTGACGGCCATCGATGCTGGTGGCACTCTTCCACATAGACGAACGTCGATACCAAGGAGCGTTCGTCGCACCCGAAAGGAACCCGTCATGTCCAGAGTCCAGCTCGCCCTGCGTGTGGCCGACCTCGAGCGCTCCATCGAGTTCTACTCCACCCTGTTCCGCACGGCCCCGGCCAAACGGCGCCCGGGCTACGCCAACTTCGCCATCGCGGAGCCGCCGCTGAAGCTCGTGCTGCTGGAGGGCGAGCCCGGTGACGACACCCGCATGGACCACCTCGGCGTGGAGGTGGAGAGCACCGAGATCGTCGAGGCCGCCGCGCAGCGCCTGGCCGACGCCGGCCTGGCCACCCGCCCGGAGGAGCAGACCACCTGCTGCTACGCCGTCCAGGACAAGGTCTGGGTGACCGGACCGGGCCGGGAGCCGTGGGAGGTCTACACCGTCACCGCCGACGCCCGGCCCGACCTGGAGGGCAGGACCGGCCGGGAGCTCTCCGAGGTGGGCGGCGACGGCTCGTGCTGCACCTCCGACCCCCGGCCGGAGCCCGTCAGCCCGTGACGGCCCCGCCGCGGTCGGCGACTCCGGCGGGTGCCGCCGACCGCGGCGGGCGCAGGACAGCCCTCGCCGCACCGCCGGAGCGGTGACCGGAGCAGTGGCCGGGATGGTGGCCGGGACAGCCCCGTGGACCGGGCCGTCCAATGGCGTCACGAAAGGGAACGCCCCTGGTGACCACCTGATTGCAGGAGTAAACTGACACCCTCAGCTGTTGCGCCTCGGCGCCGGGACGTCGTTCCCGGTGCCACCGGTTCCCCGGGGGCGCACCGCGTCCCGGGGGACGTCTCCCGGTCGGCCGGGGGCCGGCCGAGGACTCCGGCACGCGCCACCGGCGCCCGTGCCGACGATCCGTCTCATGACCTCGGGGACCCGCCATGAAACACCCACTCCTCTCGCGCGTGCTCACCGGCGCGTCGGCCACCGTGCTGGCGACCGCCGGGCTCGCCGTGGGCGCACCCGCCCACGCCGCGACCGCGCAGCCCATGTTCTCCTACGCCCAGGGCTGGCGCACCGACCAGCACGTGCGCGAGCTCGCGGACGTCAACGGCGACGGCCGCGCCGACGTCGTCGGCTTCGGCGGCGCCGGCGTCCAGGTCGCCTTCGGCCGGGCCGACGGCACCTTCGGCACGCCGCGCATGAGCGTGCGCGACTTCGGCACCGCGCAGGGCTGGTCCGGCGCACGGCACGTGCGCACGCTCGCGGACGTCGACGGCGACCGCCGGGACGACATCGTGGGCTTCGGCGACGCCGGCGTCTACGTGGCCTACTCCCAGGGCGACGGCAGCTTCACCGCGCCGCAGCTCAAGGTCCGCGACTTCGGCTGGAACCAGGGCTGGCGCGTCGACCGGCACCCGCGCGAGCTCGCCGACCTCAACGGCAACCTGACCGCCGACATCGTGGGCTTCGGGCACGCGGGCGTCACCGTCTCCCACGGACTGTCCAACCGGACGTTCACCGGGACCGGCAAGCGCATCGACAGCTACGGCTGGGACCGCGGCTGGCGGGTCGACAAGAACCCCCGGATGCTCGCGGACGTCGACGGCAACAGCACCGCCGACATCGTGGGCTTCGGGGACGCCGGCACGTACGTCTCCTACTTCTCGGCGCTCGGGGACACGTTCACCCAGCCCGCGCTGGAGATCCGCAACTTCGGCTACGCCCAGGGCTGGCGCGTGGACCAGCACCCGCGGATGCTGGCCGACGTCAATGTCAACCCCGCCGGCAACGCCGCGGCGGACATCATCGGCTTCGGCTACTCCGGGGTCTCCGTGGCGCACTCGCTCAACGGAGGGAACTACACCGGCGTGGCACTGCGGATGAACGACTTCGGCCAGGCCCAGGGGTGGCGGGGCGACCGGCACCTGCGGACCCACGCGGACATCAACGTCGACGGCATCCAGGACCTGGTGGGCTTCGGCAACGCCGGGGTCCACGTGGCCCACGGCCGGGCGGACGGCACCTTAGCCCCGGTGTACCTGAAGGTCGCCGCCTTCGGCTACGACCAGGGGTGGACGGAGGACCGGTATCCGCGCCTGCTCGGTGACGTCAACGGCGACGGCCGCGACGACGTCGTCGGCTTCGGGCACTCGGCCACGTACGTGCAGCTCTCGTGAGCCCGCCGGCCGCGATCCGTCGCGGCCGGGCCACGGCTCCGCCCCCGTCCGCACGGACAGGGACGGGGCCGTGCTACGTGACGGGCTTCGGCTCCGCGCCGCGCTCGTGCACGTAGGCGGCCATGGTGATCACGGTGACGAGCTGCACGGCGACCACCACGAAGGTCCAGCCGCCCTCCGCGACGACGTAGACGGCGGCGGAGACGGCGAGCACCAGCGGCAGGACGCGCGACGCGGCGAGCGCGCGGCCGGACTCCCCGGGTGCCCCCGGCGGGTCGGGGCCGTGCCCGGCGGCCGGCTCCGCGTGCTCCGGGAGATCCGACGGTTCCGGGGGTTCCGGGGCGGGCTCGGCAGCGGGCTCGATCCGTCGGCGTCGCCCGGTGTGGACGGTGCTGACCAGCACCGCCACGTAGAGGGCCGCGACGAGACCGGTGACGAACAGCATGACGGTGCCGTCGTCGTCTCCGACGTACAGCCCCACGACGAGACCGAGGGCCACCGGCAGGAGCCAGAGCCCCAGGAGCAACCTGTCGCGCACGGTCAGCACGAGGCCCTCCCCCCGTTCGACGATCCCCGTGACCGCATCCTCGCACCCGGCGACCCCGCGTGTCTGACCCCTCATCCGGGGATGGCGCGGGCGTCCCCGGACGGCGCGGTGACCTCCGGCGTCACACACGCGGGGGCCGCCGTCCTCTGCGGCGCGCCGTGCGGTGCCGGACGGGCACCGCACGTAGAACAGGAGGGTGCCCCGCGCGATCCCCCGACGCGTGCCCTCCCCCAGGCGCACTTCCTCTCGTCCCCCCAGGAGCACCATGCGCAACACCCTCTTCCCCTCGCCTGCCCCGGGAGCGGACCCGGCGTCCCGCCGCGGTGTCGCCGCGGGCCGGTGGATCGTGGCGGGGCCGCTGCACCTCGTCCTGGCGATCGGGCTGGTGGCGGGCTGCGCGTCAAGCACCGCGTCCACCGACCCGGCCCCCGGCCCCGTCCCGGGGACCGTGACGACGGTGCCCGCCGCCCCCTCCCCGAGCGCCGAGCCCGGCAGCACGCCCTCGCCCACGGCCTCGAGGACACCGGGGACGGTCACCACGGTCACCCCGTCGCCGAGCTCCGCCCCGGAGCCGTCGGAGACCCCCGTCCGGGCCGTCGCCCCGCCCTCGGGGGCGTTCCTCGCCCTGGAGGACCTCCCGGTCGCCGCCGCCGGGACGATGTCCGACTACGACCGCGACGCCCTGTTCGGCGGGTGGATCGACGCCGACGGCGACTGCGAGGACTCCCGCAACGAGGTCCTGGCCCGGGACCTGACCGGCATCACCTCCGCCGACGGGTGCAGGGTCGACACCGGCACCCTCGCCGACCCGTACACGGGGGCGTCCATCGACTTCGTCCGCGGGGTCGCGACCTCCGCCGACGTCCAGGTGGACCACGTGGTCTCGCTCGGCAACGCCTGGGTCACCGGGGCGCGCCGGCTCTCCCCGGCCGACCGCGTGGCCCTCGCCAACGACCCGCTGAACCTGCTGGCGGTCGACGGCCCGGCCAACGGCTCGAAGTCCGACCAGGACGCCTCGCGGTGGCTGCCCTCGAACCGGGCCTTCGCCTGCGAGATGGTGGCCGTCCAGATCGCGGTGAAGACCCGCTACGGCCTGTGGGTCACCGCCCCGGAGAAGACCGCCATGGCCGAGGTGCTCTCCGGCTGCCCCGACCAGCAGCTGCCCGGCGGCACGCCGTTCGGCGACATCCCCGGGGGCGCCGGGGCCGCCCCGGCGCCCGTCGAGAAGGCCCCGGCCGATCAGGCTCCCGTGCCCGCGGACGTGCACTACGCCAACTGCACGGCCGCCCGGGAGGCCGGCGCCGCACCGCTGCTGCGCGGGGAGCCCGGTTACCGCGAGGCCATGGACGGCGACTCCGACGGCGTCGCGTGCGAGTAGGACGACAGCGGGACGGGGACCGCACGACGGACGCCACCCGCTGCGTCGCCGCCCCCACCGTCCCCGCGGCCGCCGCCGGCCGGCGCCGGGGACGCGCGGCCGCGCTCAGCCCTGCCAGGCGGTCCGACCACCGGCGCGGCGGGCGAACTCCGCGGCGCGGCGGCGCGGCAGCGCGTCCCACAGGGACCCCGCAGCCATGCCGACGAACCACAGGCACGGGAACCACCAGCGCCCGCCGCCCAGGTACAGATAGCACGACACGACGAGGACGAGGGTCAGCGCGATGTTGAGGAACATCAGCGTCATCTGGTGCGGCACAGCGGCCCCCTTCACAGTTCTGCGGCATGCCCTCCGCATCGTGGCACGGCCCGCCCCTCCCCGTCTGACCCCTCTTGGGTGGGCAACTCTCCGGCGGGCCACCCCGGTTCGCCGCCCGGCCCGCCTACAGTGGGAACCCCGCCCCCCAGCGAAGCAGAGGCACCCCATGAGCACGAAGGCCGTCGTCACTAGTCTGTTCCTCGCGTCCGGTCTCGCCCTGGCCGGCTGCGCCGGCGACCCCCCGGTCCAGGAGGACACCCCCGCCGCCCGGACCTCGCCCTCCCCCACGGGCACGGCCCCGGAGACGACGCCGGAGCCGACCCCCGAGTCGACCCCCGAGCCCACGGAGCCCCCGGAGTCCACGGAGCCCGCGGCGCAGCCCGACGACGCGGACGAGGAGCCGGCCGCGGAGTCGCCGGCGCAGCCCGGGGCCGCGCCCGCGGAGCCCGTCCCCGCCGACGCGTGGTCCGCGTTCTCCACGACGCCCGAAGGGCAGCCCTACGCCGGGACCGTCTCCGGGATCGAGCAGCAGGCGGCCCCGGGCGGCGGTCTCGTGCACCGGCTCACCGCGGACACGAACGACCGCGCCGTGGCCGTCGAGATCTGCCGGGCCTACCAGGCCGCGATGAGCACCGGCCAGGACCGGATCGACGTCGTCGACACCGTCGGGCAGCTCCTCGCCTTCGCCCCGGGCGGCCCCGGGACCTGCCAGGTGCAGGTCAGCACGGACGTCGGGGCCGTGCCCTTCCCGGCGAAGTTCAGCTACGAGGAGGCACTGGCCGCGTGGCGGAGCGGGGTGCCCTACTACGACGCCTTCTGCATCAACTACGACCCGGTGACGGAGGCCGGCGCCGCCCAGTGCACGGGCATCGAGAACGGCACCGTGGACAGCGTGACCGGGGAGTACATCGGCGGCTGACCTCGGGCCGGCGCCTCAGGTCCCGCAGTAGGTCGTGTAGGCGCCGAAGTCCTCCGGGGGGCCGGCGGCGTAGCGCTCCAGGCCCGGACGCTCCTCGTAGGGGGCGGTCACCGCCTCCAGGAGCCGTCCCAGCGGGTCGAGGTCGCCGTCCACGGCGGCGGCGAGGGCCTCCTCCACGAGGTGGTTGCGGGGGATGTGCACGGGATTCACGCGGTCCATCGCCTCGGGGTCCGGCCCCACGGCGAGCCAGCGCTCGGCCCAGGCGTCGAAGGCCGGCAGATCGAGGACCAGGTCGCGCGCGGCGGTCGCGCCGGTGCGGGCGGTCCCGGCGAGGGCGCGGAAGAACGAGGTCCAGTCGACGCGGTTCTGCTGGAGCAGCACGAGCAGGTCGTCGACCAGGAACGAGGCGACCTCGTCGTCGAGGTCCTCGGGCAGGCCGAGCTTCGAGCGGATCCCCGCGGACCAGGCCGCGCTGTACTGCGGCGCGAACGCCCCGAGCGCCCCCTCCGCCAGGGACACCGCCCGGTCCTGGTCCTCGTCCAGCAGCGGCAGCATGGCCTCGGCGAGCCGGGCGAGGTTCCACTGCGCGGCGACCGGCTGGTTCCGGTAGGAGTAGCGCCCGCCGTGGTCGATCGAGCTGTACACCGCGGCCGGGTCGAAGGCGTCCAGGAACGCGCACGGCCCGTAGTCGATGGTCTCCCCCGAGATGGTCGTGTTGTCGGTGTTCATCACCCCGTGCACGAACCCCAGGAGCATCCACCGGGCCACGAGCGAGGCCTGGGCGGCGACGACCGCCTCGAAGAGCGCGAGGTACGGGTGCTCGGCGCCGGCGGCGCCGGGGTGGTGGCGGCTGATGGCGTGGTCGGCGAGCCGGCGCAGGAGGTCGGGGTCGCCCGTGGCGCGGGCGTACTGGAAGGTGCCCACGCGCAGGTGGCTGCTCGCCACCCGGGCGAGCACGGCCCCCGGCATCAGGGTCTCGCGGCGCACCTGCCGCCCGGTGGCCACCACGGCCAGGGACCGGGTGGTGGGGACGCCCAGGGCGTGCATCGCCTCGCTGACGATGTACTCGCGCAGCATGGGCCCGATCGCCGCGAGACCGTCGCCGCCGCGCGCGAACGGCGTCCGCCCGGAGCCCTTGAGGTGCAGGTCCCGCCGGCGGCCGCCGGCGTCCACGATCTCGCCCAGCAGCAGGGCGCGCCCGTCGCCGAGGCGCGGGGAGAACGCACCGAACTGGTGCCCGGAGTAGGCCTGCGCCACCGGTGTCGCCCCGGGCGGCACGAGGTTGCCGACCAGCAGGCGTGCGCCCTCCGGGCCACTGAGCCACTCCGGGTCCAGCCCCAGGTCGGCGGCGAGGGGCTCGTTGAGCACCAGCAGCCGGGGCTCGGCGACGTCGTCGGCCCGCCAGGGCACGGACAGCTCCCCCAGCTCCTGGGCGAAGCGGCTCTCGAAGGTGACGGTGGACAGGGCTGCGGTGCTCACGATGTCCACGCTACCCCGCGGACCCGTCGCCGCCGAGGGGTCGGCGGGATCAGGAGTGCTCGGCGGTCCGCAGCACGGCCACGAGGAAGTCGCTGTCCTCCCGGAACGGGCGCAGGTCCCAGGTGGAGAGCAGCACATCGGGCACGAGCCCGGCCCGCTCGGCGTCCTGCAGGAACTCCGCGAACGGGTAGCCGCGGCCGGCGCCGAAGCCCAAGGCCACCCGGCCGTCGGCGGCCAGGTGGAGGCGGAGACGGCGCAGCACCTCGAGGCGCGTGCTGGGGGCCAGGAAGGCCATCACGTTGCCGGCGCACACCACGGCGTCGAAGGGCTCCGGGACGCCCCGGGCGGGCAGGTCCAGCTCGGCCAGGTCCCCCACGAGCCACCGGGGACCCGGGTGGTCCTCCCGGGCGGCGGAGACCAGCGCGGGGTCGACGTCGATCCCGACGACGGTGTGCCCGCGGCGGTGCAGGTGGCCGCCCAGCCGGCCGGGACCGCACCCGGCGTCGAGGATCCGGGAGCCGGGCGGGACCATGGCCTCGACCAGCCGCGCCTCCCCCACGACGTCCTCACCGGCGGTTGCCATGGCCCGGAACCGTTCGACGTACCACGACGAGTGCCCGGGATCCGCGCGCACCTTCTGCATCCACATGCTCTGCTCGACCACACGGCCAGGGTACCGCCCGCCAGGCGGCCTCCCGCGGTCCGGTCGCGGCGGGCCCGTTGCGGGGCCTCGAGCTCCGCGACCCGGTTGACGGGCTGGTTGCCGTCGTCGTCGACGTCGCGGTTGAGGTGGACCACCATCTTGCCGCCGGCCAGCCAGCCGACACGGGTCATGCTCGCCCCCGTGAGGAAGGGCGGCGCCACGTGCCCGCGCTGCAGGAGACGGCGGGCCAGATCGGCGGACTGCTCTGACCGGCGGTGACCGGGCCCGTCCTCTTCCCTCCGTTTTCAGGCTACAGCGCGCCGGGGGGCTTGCGGCAAGACCCCGGTCGCGCCGCAGAATGCTCGGGCCGGGAGCGGCACCTGCGGACGGAGGGGCAGCAGATGGACGAGCACGAGGTGGTGGTCGTCGGCGGCGGGCCGACGGGTCTGATGCTGGCGGGAGAGCTGGCGCTGGCGGGGGTCGACGTCGTCGTCCTCGAGCGGAGGACCGGTCAGGAGCTCGTCGGCTCGCGCGCCGGCGGGCTGCACGCGCGGACCATCGAGGTCCTCGACCAGCGCGGCGTCGCCGACCGGTTCCTCGCTGAGGGCACGACCGCCCAGGTCGCCGGGTTCGCCGGCACCCCCCTGGACATCAGCGACTTCCCCACCCGTCACCCCTACGGTCTCGCGCTGTGGCAGAACCACATCGAGCGGCTCCTGGCCGGCTGGATCGGCGAGCTGGGGGTACCGATCCGCTACGGGCACGAGGTGACGGGCGTGGCCCAGGACGGCACGGGCGTCGGCGTCGAGTCCGCCGACGGCCGACCGCTGCGGGCGCAGTACGTCGTCGGGTGCGACGGAGGGCGGAGCCGGATCCGGAAGGCTGCGGGCATCGGGTTCCCCGGGTGGGACCCGACGACGAGCAGTCTGCTCGCCGAGGTGGAGCTGGCCGAGGAGCCGGAGTGGGGCATCCACCAGGACGCCGTCGGCAAGCACGCCTTCCGCCGGCCCCAGGACGGAGGTCCGGCGGGGGTCATGGTGACCGAGCGCCACGTGGGGCCCGGCCGTGAGCCCACCCTGCGCGATCTCCGCGCGGCGCTCGTCGCGGTGTACGGGACGGACTACGGGGTGCACAGCCCCACCTGGATCACGCGGTTCACCGACACGACCCGGCAGGCGGCGTCCTACCGGAGCGGGCGCGTCCTGCTGGCCGGCGACGCCGCGCACGTGCACGCCCCGGACGGTGGGCAGGGCCTCAACACCGGGGTGCAGGACGCGGTGAACCTGGGCTGGAAGCTGGCCCAGGTCGTCGGAGGGACCTCACCGGAGGACCTCCTGGACAGCTACCACGCCGAACGACACCCGGTGGCCGCCCGCTTGCTGCGCCTCACCATGGCGCAGGTCGCGCTGCGCCGCCCCGACGACCGCGTCCGGGCCGTGGGCGAGACGGTCGCCGAGCTCCTGGCCATGGACGAGCCGCGCCGGCGGTACGCGGCGACGATGTCCGGCCTGGACATCCACTACGACCTCGGCGCGGGACACCCGCTGCTCGGGCGCCGCATGCCTGATCTCGACCTCCGCACGGCCGGCGGCCCGGCGCGGGTCTTCGCCCTCCTGCACGAGGCACGGCCGGTGCTGCTCGAGCTCGGCACGCCCGGCGGTGTCGACATCGGGCCCTGGGCGGACCGCGTGCGACTGGTCACCGCCGCGCACCACGGCCGCTGGGAGCTCCCGGTGCTCGGGCCGGTCACCCCGCCCACCGCGGTGCTGATCCGGCCGGACGGGCACGTGGCCTGGGTGGGCGAGGGCGACACGTCAGGGCTCGAGGCCGCGCTCACCACCTGGTGCGGTCCGCCGGCGGGGCCCCGTGCCGTCAGCGCAGATCGAACCGGTCGAGCTCCATGACCTTGACCCACGCGGCGACGAAGTCGCGCACGAACTTCTCCTGCGCGTCGTCGCTCGCATAGACCTCCGAGATCGCCCGCAGCTGGGAGTGCGAGCCGAAGACCAGATCGGCGGCGGTGGCCGTCCACCTGAGCTCGTCCGTGGCGAGATCACGGATCTCGAAGACCTCCTCCGAATCCTCGGACGCCCTCCACTCCGTGCCGGCGGTGAGGAGATTGACGAAGAAGTCGTTGGTCAGCGCCTCCTTCCGGTCGGTGAGGACACCGTGCTCCGACTGCCCGTGGTTCGTCCCCAGGCTCCGCATGCCGCCGACCAGGACCGTCATCTCGGGGGCGGTGAGGTTGAGCATGTACGCGCGGTCGAGCAGCAGCGTCTCGGGCGAGAGCCGCACGTCGGACTGCACGAAGTTCCGGAAGCCGTCGGCCTGCGGCTCGAGCACCGCGAAGGACTCGACGTCGGTCTGCTCCTGCGCGGCGTCCGTGCGCCCGGGCCGGAACGGGACCTGGACCGGGTGACCGGCGTTCCGGGCCGCGCGCTCGACGGCCGCGCAGCCGCCGAGCACGATCAGGTCGGCCAGCGAGATCCTCGTGCCGTCGGACCGACCGCCGTTGAAGTCCTCCCGGACCTGCTCGAGGACGCGCAGCACCTCGGCCAGCCGCCCCGGCTCGTTCACCTCCCAGCCGCGCTGCGGCTCGAGCCGGATGCGGGCGCCGTTGGCCCCTCCCCGGTTGTCGGTGCCCCGGAAGCTCGCCGCGGAGGCCCACGCCGTGGAGGCCAGCTGCGCCACGGTCAGCCCCGAGCCGAGGAGGGTCTCCTTCAGGGCGGCGACGTCCTCGTCCCCGACCAGCTCGTGGTCGACCGCCGGGACCGGGTCCTGCCACAGCTGCGGCTCCGGGACCCACGGCCCCAGGAAGCGCGTGACCGGGCCCATGTCGCGGTGCAGCAGCTTGTACCAGGCCTTGGCGAACGCCTCGGCGAACTCGTCCGGGTGCTCGTGGAACCGCCGCGAGATCTTCTCGTACACCGGGTCCGCCCGGAGCGCGAGGTCGGTCGTCAGCATCGTCGGCCGGTGCCTGCGCCCCGGGTCGAAGGCGTCCGGGACGGTCTCGGTCGCGTCCTCGGCGACCCACTGGTGGGCCCCCGCCGGGCTCTCGGTCAGCTCCCACTCGTGGCCGAACAGGTTGCCGAAGAAGCCGTTGCCCCACTGGGTCGGGGTGCTGGTCCAGGTCACCTCCAGACCGCTGGTGATCGTGTCCGGCCCCTTGCCCGTCCCGTAGCTGCTCCTCCAGCCCAGGCCCTGCCCCGTGACCGGGCACGCCTCGGGCTCGGGGCCCACGTGGTCGGCGGGCCCGGCCCCGTGGGTCTTCCCGAAGGAGTGCCCGCCGGCGATGAGCGCGACCGTCTCCTCGTCGTTCATGGCCATGCGGCCGAACGTGTCGCGGATGTCCCGGGCGGACGCGAGCGGGTCGGGGTTGCCGCCGGGGCCCTCGGGGTTGACGTAGATCAGTCCCATCTGGACCGCGGCCAGCGGGCCCGAGAGCTCGCGATCGCCGGCGTAGCGCTCGTCGCCGAGCCAGGTGTCCTCCGGGCCCCAGAACATCTCCTCGGGCTCCCACACGTCCTCGCGCCCGAAGCCGAAGCCGAACGTCCGGAAGCCCATCGACTCGAGCGCCACGTTCCCTGCGAGCACCAGCAGGTCGGCCCACGAGATCTTCCGGCCGTACTTCTGCTTGACCGGCCACAGCAGGCGCCGGGCCTTGTCCAGGTTGGCGTTGTCCGGCCAGCTGTTGAGCGGGGCGAACCGCTGGGCGCCCTCCCCGGCTCCCCCGCGGCCGTCCGCGATCCGGTAGGTGCCGGCCGAGTGCCAGCTCATCCGGATGAACAGCCCTCCGTAGTGCCCGAAGTCGGCGGGCCACCAGTCCTGCGAGGTGGTCATGAGCTCGACGAGGTCGCGCTTGAGCTCCTCGACGTCGAGCGTGGCGAACTCCTTCGCGTAGTCGAAGTCGGGGCCCAGCGGGTCGGTCGTGGTCGAGTGCTTCCGCAGGACGTTCAGGTCCAGCTGGTTGGGCCACCAGTCCTGGACCGTCCGCGGCTGACCGGTCTTGGGGGTGGGCGCGTCGATCGCCGGGTTCTCGCTCTCGCTGCCGTGCACGGGAGCATCAGGCGTCTGGGACATGGGTCTTCCTTCCAGGATGGCGGTACCGGTCCGGGGCCGGCGGTGGCCGGGTGGGGTGCTTGGCCGAGGGGCGCCGCTCAGGGAACCGAGCCGGTCCCGCCCCGGCTACCAGCACATGATGGCGGTGTCCCCGGACTGTCCTGCCCAGGCGAGCCTGACGCGGACGACGTACCGCCTCCCCCGGAAGAGCTTCGCCGACAGGGTGGAGTTGCGGTCCTCCCCGCTGTCGTCGTCGCCGGCGAGGAAGCGCAGCTCTCCGTCGACCTCCTCGAAGAGCACCAGGGTGGTGTCCGCCGTCCCGAAGGTGGCGATCTGGTGCTTCCGCGACAGGGCGGGGGTGATCTCGAAGTCCGCCTGCTGCCCCGGGACCAGGGTCAGGGGCGTGGACCGGAACGGCTCGAGCGTCGGGAGCACGTGCGGCAGGACCGGGTAGAACTTCCGCACCCAGTCCTGGTCCTTGGCCGACAGGCCGCCCGGAGGGCTGATGCCCGGCTGGTAGCGGGCGGGCTCCTTGATGAGGCCTCCGGGGAAGGAGTACTGCATCACCGAGTCGGGGTCCCAGGTCGAGCCCTCCACCTCGTCCTGGCCCAGTTTGCGCAGGACGTTGTGGTGTGTGGTCTCCGGGGACCAGTGGTTCGGTGCCCCGGCGAAGAACGCGTAGACCTTCGCCTCGTCCCAGACGATCCCGGCGAACGGGTTCTGGTGCTCGTGGGGCAGGCCCATCGTGTGGCCGATCTCGTGCAGCGCCGTGGTGCGCCCGTACTCGTCGGTCAGGTCCCAGCCGAAGTTCATGGTCGCGTCCTGGGTGCCGATCGTCAGGACGTCCCTGCCCAGATAGGACCACGACCCGTCGGCCTGGTCGAAGGAGATCCGGACCTCGGCCTCCCCCGGCTCGTCCACCTCCTGGAATCCGAGGCCGATCTCCAGGTCCTTCCACTCCCGGAACGCGCTGCGCACCGCCTGGCGCTGCGGCTCGGGGCCCTCCCGGAACGCGTAGCGGAGCACGGTACCGTTGACCCACTTCTGGGCCATCACCCGGACGAGGCGCTGTCTGATGCCCACCAGCCCCTCCGGGAGGGGACGCACGATGCGCGGCTTGGCAGCACAGTAGGGACGAACTGAGGAATTCATCGTTCTCGGCTCCTGGACAAGCGCCTGTCGTGTGATCGCGACTCCCGCACGTCCCGTTCGGGGTGGCAGGAGGACCCCCGGCAACCGTTCTCCAACGCTTTTTTGCGGCGTACGGAGAATACCGGCGGAGTGATGTGCATCGACATAATCACGGGTGGGTCGCACGTCAAAGCAAACGGACGTTCCCGTGCTGCGGCTGTGACCATGTGACGTCGGGATGAAGGTTTCCGGTGCACGGGTTCGTGCCCTGGTCAGAGCGTGTTTCGATGTGCTGACGGGAATTCCGGGAATTTTCGCGACCGCTGATTGTTGTCCGGCGATTTCTTTCCCGTCACACGGGGCCCGATATCGGGCAGCCGTTCCGTGCCCGCACGGCATTTGCTGTACTGACCTCGGGGATCGAACCTGCCGAAGGGGCGTGGACAGCATGGAACGGTATGCCGACCTGGTGCTGGAGGGCGGGGGCGTCAAGGGCATCGCCCTGGTGGGAGCCATCGAGGTCCTCGAGGAGCACGGCTACCGCTTCAAACGGGTCGCCGGCACCTCCGCCGGTGCCATCGTCGGTGCCCTGGTCGCCGCCGGCGCCCCGGCGAGCAAGCTGGTGGACATCATCGGCTCCGTCCAGTACCCGGACTTCCGCGACGGCTCCCGCCTCACGCGCTACACCGCCGGCAAGGCCGCCGGGATCCTCGCCCGCAACGGCATCTACCTCGGCGAGCACCTCCGATCCTGGTTGCAGTCCCAGCTCGACGAGTACGGGGTGCGGACCTTCGCCGACCTGCCCTACACCGACGAGGAACGGCCCCCCGCCCCGGAGCGCTCCTACCGGCTGGTGGTCACCGCCTCGGACATCAGCAGGGGCCGGCTGCGCTACCTGCCCTGGGACTACGACGACTTCGGCCGTGACCGGGGCGCCCAGCACGTGGTCGAGGCGGTCCGGGCCTCGATGTCCATCCCGTTCTTCTACCGGCCCGTCCGCTGGGACACCGCCGACGGGAAGAAGGCGTGGCTGGTCGACGGCGGCATGCTCTCCAACTTCCCGATCGCCGCCTTCGACGCCCCGCCCGGCACCGTTCCGCGTTGGCCCACGCTGGGCATCAAGCTCTCGGCCCATCCGGACGCGGTCCAGGGCACGGGGTACCCGATCAAGGGGCCGGTGAGCATGAGCCGGGCGATGCTCAAGACCATGACCGGCTTCTACGACCAGATGCACATCGAGTCCCCCGACGCCCAGGCCCGCACGATCTTCGTCGACACCGGCACCATCCGCGCCACCGACTTCAACCTCACCGACGAGGACCGGGACTTCCTCTACCGCAGCGGCCGGGCGGCCGCCGAGAAGTTCCTCGACGGCTCGCCCACCCGACCGCCGTGGGATTTCGACGCCTACATCGCCGCCCATCGCTGAGGCGTGCCCGGGCCTGCCGATCCGGTCGAGCCGGAGTGCCGGCCCCGTCCCGCCCGCCGGCCGGAAGCCCGGGCTCACCGGGCCGGCGGTGGGACTCGTTCATGCGGAGGACCGGGAGGCGGTGACGCCGTCCGCGGCGTCCTCCGCCGCGACCTGGGCGTACGACGCCGAGACCCGGCGGTAGACCGGGGTCAGGAAGGCCAGCAGCGCGGCGGCGATCATGACGATGCCGGCCACCAGGAACACCAGGGCGATGCCGCGCGAGGTGCCCTCGCCGAGCAGCGGGGCCAGCTGGGCGCCGCCCTCCGCGGACCGCGCGTACGGGATGATCCAGAACTGGGCGATCGGTGCGATGAGGAACGCGGTGACCGGCGCCGCCGCGGACTCGAACGCCATGGCGAAGCCGAAGACACGGCCCTGCCGCTCCAGCGGCACGACCCGCTGGATGACCGTCTGTTCCGCCGCCTCCACGAAGGGGAAGAGCGCCATGTAGAGCCAGATGCCCAGGACGTACAGCCAGGCCCACTCCCGTACGGTGAACACCGCGCCGAGCACGCCCATCGCCATCACCGCGAACAACATGGTGCGCAGCGGATTGGACCCCAGCCCGAACTTGCCGATCAGCGCCCCGCCCACGATGAAGCCGGTGGCGCCGAGCGCGAAGACCGCGCCCCAGATCTCCACGGGAAACATCTCCAGACCGTACGGGTCCATCAAGGCCATGTAGACGCCGCCGATGAAGTTGTTGAACGTCGAGAACAGGATCAGCGCGAACAGCCCGGACACGGCCAGCACGGCGGCGAACGCCCCCCGCAGGTCGAAGCTGCCGTGGGCGTCCGTGGCCGCGGCGCGCACCTCCTCGGGCATGCGCAGCGTCAACAGGTGCCCGAAGGCCACGGCCGTGAGCGCCACGGCGACCACGACCGTCCAGCCCATGCCCAGCAGTCCGACCGACAGCCCGGAGAGCACCGAGGTCACGATGAACATCAGGCCCTGCACCATGCCCACCAGGCCGTTGGCGTTGGCGCGCCGATCCGGCTCGATGAGGATCGTGACCGTGGTGGACAGGGCGATGTTGCGCATGTTCTCGACCACCGCCCCGATCAGGACGACCAGGGCGAAGACCCAGATCCACGGGCGGGTCAGGTCCGCCATCGAGGCCGCCGGGGCGAGGAGGAACAGGACGCCCGCCAGCACGAACATCACCAGGGTGAAGGCTGCGGCGAAGCGCATCACGGCGAGCTTGCGGTAGCGGTCCACGAAGGTGCCGAAGCTGATGCTGGAGAGCGCGATGAGCAGCATGTACGCGCCGCCGACCACCCCGGTGGCGATGACGTTGCGCGTCTCCAGATACACCCAGAACGTCAGGGCGAACCAGAGGTAGCTGGTCGTGATGTTGGCGAGGGCGGTGTTCACCAGGATCCCGGCGAAGGTGCGAGACCGCTGCGCCGGGCTGCGCACCGAGGTGTCCACGGCCTCGGGATCGACCAGCCCCGGTGATGCCCCGGCTTCATCGATCGGAGCGGACGTGTCGGTCGCGTCCGCGGGAAGTGCCGCACGGCCTGCGGGTGCCGAGGCGGCCCGGGACCGGCCCGGTTCCTGCTCGTTCATGCGGCTCAGTCTAGTGACGGGCGCGGACAGGCTAACGGCTCGGAGCCGACGACAGAACACCGCCGTGACCGCCCGGCGACCCGCCACTCCCGGGTCCGGCCGAGCCCGCCGCACCGGACGATCCCCGCCGGACAACCCCGCCGTTCCGAGGCCGACGAGCCCGCGCCTCGTGCTGAGGACGCACGAGGATTCCCGCTCGCGCCTGGGCGCGCCGTCATCCGGGGGCAACGGGTTGACCCCCGGATCCCGTGGCGAAAAACTGGGCACCACGGATGTCGTCGGAGCACACCGAAGGACCACGTCATGGGCATCATCCAGGTCGACCTCTTCCTCACCCTCGACGGCGTCTACCAGGCGCCGGGCGGGCCCGACGAGGACCGTGCGGGCGGCTTCGATCTCGGCGGCTGGCAGGGGGCGTACTTCGACGACGAATCGGGCGCGACGATCGGCGCCGGGATCGAGCGCATCGACGCGCTGCTGCTCGGTCGCCGGACCTACGACATCTTCGCCGGCTACTGGCCGGACCACGGCGACGCCGACCCGATCGCCGCGACGTTCAACACGGTGCCGAAGTTCGTCGTGTCCCGCACGCTGACCGACCCGTCGTGGGAGGGCACCACGGTGCTGACGGAGGTCGCCGCCGAGGTGCGCGCCCTCAAGGACCGGTTCGGCGAGATCCACGTCATCGGCAGCGGCGACCTCGTGCGGACGCTGCTGAGGGAAGACCTCGTCGACCGGCTGAACCTGCTCCTCTATCCGCTGGTGCTGGGCTCGGGCAAGCGCGTCTTCGGCGACGGCACCGTCCCGGCCGCCTTCACCCTGGCGCAGCCGCCGCGGGCGTTCCCGAAGGGAGCGGTCTCACTCGTCTACGAGCGGGCCGGCGACCCGGTCACCGGCGTGGACGTCTCCCAGCCGACGCGGTGAACGACTCCGTGACGCCCTGATCTCCGCATCCCTCTCACCGGCAACCGGGTCTCCGGGTGACCGGTGCCGCCGCCGCGTCGATCACGTGGAGGAAGACATCCAGAGGGATCCGCTATAATGCGGCCGTCCGAACCCGCGAAGAAGGGCCTGGGATGGACGAGCTGGAGGCACCGCGGTACCGGGTGCCGTTGCGGCTGCAGGGTGTGGAAGGCAGGATCGCGACCTTCGTGGTGCCGTCGGAGTTCGCAGAGCACATTGCCTCGGCCACGCCGGCGAAGAACGCCTGGACCCGCGATTTCAACACCGGTCTCGTCGGCGGGGTCCGCATCGATCGATCCACCACGCCGCCGACGGTGGTCAGCTACCTCACCCGGCCCTTGAAGCAGATCGACGTTGCCGGCGAAGGATGGGTGGCGCTGCTCCGGCGTGACACGCGGCCCCGGGCCAAGAGGCCCTACCAGTTGGTCTCCGTGACCCGCAGCATCGGTCCGGGCAAGGCCAAGAGCTCGGACGGCGGTCCGGCGCCGGTTCCGGTCCACACTGCCCCGCCCATGGCCCTGGACGACCGGATCTGATGTCCTGGCCTCACGGGCGCACCACCCAGGAGACCCGGTGGAGGGGGGGACGGCGATGCCGAACGAGGAGGTCTTCGTACCCTACGGCCCCACTCACTGGGCTGCTCTGGGCGTCTGCGTCCTCGGGGCTGTGCTCGTGGTGATGCTGGGTCGCCGCCTTCGGGGCTCCCCGGCCGAGGTGGGTTTTTCTCGGGCTTTCGCCGCGGTGCTGACCACGTACGCGGTGACGATGCTCGTCTACCGGTCGGTGCCGGACCATTTCGACGTCCACATCTCCCTGCCGGTCCATCTTTCGGACCTCGCGTGGATGGTCGCCGCCATCGCCCTGTGGACACGGGCCCGCTGGGCGACGGCGCTCACCTACTACTGGGGACTGACTCTCAACCCGCAGGCCATCCTCACCCCGGCACTCGACTCGCCGGACTTCCCCCACATCGACTTCATCGACCTCTGGGTCCAGCACATCCTGGTCCTCTGGGCCACCCTGTACCTGATCTGGGGACGTGGCGGCCGCGTCGACTGGGGCAGCTACCGCCTGGCCATGGTCGTCACCGTCACGTGGGCCATGGCTGCCTTCGGACTCAACAACTGGCTGGGGACCAACTACGGCTTCCTCAACGGCAAGCCGGACAACCCCTCGATCCTCGATCTGTTCGGGCCCTGGCCGTGGTACCTGCTGGTGGAGTTCCTCATCATCGCCGTGGCCTGGGCGCTCATCACCTGGCCGTGGACGAGCCGGCGACAGAGCACAGCCGAGCCCCGGGTCGGTGCGGCAGGCTGAGGCAACACGGCACCACGGCATCGAGTCATGCCTGTCGACGACGGCGGTCCGGCCCACCTCGCGAAGGTGGGCCGGACCGCCGTCGTCGTCCGCATGGCTCAGGCCGGGATCAGAAGTCCCAGTCCTCGTCCTCCGTGTTCACGGCCTTGCCGATCACGTAGGAGGAGCCCGAGCCGGAGAAGAAGTCGTGGTTCTCGTCGGCGTTCGGGGACAGCGCGGACAGGATGGCCGCCGAGACGTCCGTCATCTCCTTGGGGAACAGCGCCTCGAAGCCCAGGTTGTTCAGGGCCTTGTTGGCGTTGTAGTGCAGGAACTTCTTGACGTCCTCGGTCCACCCGACACCGTCGTAGAGGGACTCGGTGTAGCGCACCTCGTTCTCGTAGAGCTCCTCGAGCAGCTCGTAGGTGTAGAGCTTCAGCTCGTCCTGGCGCTCCTGGGACTCCAGGGCCATGGCCCGCTGGAACTTGTAGCCGATGTAGTAGCCGTGCACGGCCTCGTCACGGATGATGAGGCGCACCAGGTCGGCCGTGTTCGTCAGCTTGGCCCGGGAGGACCAGTACATGGGCAGGTAGAACCCGGAGTAGAAGAGGAAGGACTCGAGCAGGGTCGAGGCCACCTTCTTCTTCAGCGGGTCGTCGCCCTTGTAGTACTTGATGATGATGTCGGCCTTCTTCTGCAGGTACGGGTTCTCCCGTGACCAGCGGAAGACGTCGTCGATCTCCTTCATGGAGGACAGCGTCGAGAAGATGGAGGAGTAGGACTTCGCGTGCACCGACTCCATGAACGCGATGTTGGTGTACACCGCCTCCTCGTGCAGGGTGACGGCGTCCGGGATCAGGGAGACGGCGCCCACGGTGCCCTGGATGGTGTCCAGCAGCGTGAGACCGGTGAACACCCGCATGGTGAGCTGCTGCTCCTCCGCGGTGAGGGTCTTCCACGAGGGGACGTCGTTGGAGATCGGCACCTTCTCGGGCAGCCAGAAGTTCGCGGTCAGCCGGTCCCAGACCTCGTCGTCCTTCGGGTCCTCGATCCGGTTCCAGTTGATGGCCTGGGCCTGGTGGTGGAGCAGCTGCACCTTGTCGATGCTCTCGCTCTTCTCCAGAGTCATGATCTGTCTCTTCCTCGAACGGGGTGGACCCCCGCGCGCGTCCTGCGGACGCGCGCGGGGAGTTGTGGGGTGGTCGCCGGGGCTCCGGCGGTCAGAGCATGCAGGAGACGCAGCCCTCGACCTCGGTGCCCTCCAGCGCCAGCTGGCGGATGCGGGAGTAGTACATCGTCTTGATGCCCTTGCGCCACGCGTAGATCTGCGCCCGGTTGATGTCCCGGGTGGTGGCCGTGTCCTTGAAGAACAGGGTCAGCGACAGGCCCTGGTCCACGTGCTGGGTGGCCGCGGCGTAGGTGTTGATGATCTTCTCGTAGCCGATCTCGTACGCGTCCTGGAAGTACTCCAGGTTCTCGTCGTTCATGAAGGGCGCCGGGTAGTACACGCGGCCCAGCTTGCCCTCCTTGCGGATCTCGATCTTCGAGGCGATCGGGTGGATCGAGGACGTCGAGTTGTTGATGTAGGAGATCGACCCGGTCGGCGGCACGGCCTGCAGGTTCTGGTTGTACATCCCGTGCTCCATGACCGAGGCCTTGAGCTGCTCCCAGTCCGCCCGGGTGGGGATGTGCACGCCCGCCTCGGCGAACAGCTCCCGCACCCGCCCGGTGGCCGGGACCCAGTCCCGGTCGGTGTACTTGGTGAAGTACTCCCCCGACGCGTACTGGGACCGCTCGAAGCCGGCGAACACCGCCCTGCGCTCCTTCGCGATCTCGTTCGACGCGCGGACCGCGTGGTACGTGACCGTGTAGAAGTAGATGTTCGTGAAGTCGAGGCCCTCCTCGGAGCCGTAGTGGATGTGCTCCTTGGCGAGGTAGCCGTGCAGGTTCATCTGCCCGAGACCCACGGCGTGGGACATCTGGTTGCCGCGCTCGATCGAGGGCACCGAGGTGATGTCGGACATGTCCGACACCGCGGTGAGCCCGCGGATCGCGGTCTCCACGGACCGCCCGAAGTCCGGGGACTCCATGGTCAGCGCGATGTTGAGGGAGCCGAGGTTGCAGGAGATGTCCTTGCCGACCTCGTCGTAGTTCAGGTCCTCGTGGTACGTGGACGGCTCGGAGACCTGGAGGATCTCGGAGCAGAGGTTGGACATGATGATCTTGCCGTCGATCGGGTTGGCCCGGTTCACCGTGTCCTCGAACATGACGTACGGGTAGCCGGACTCGAACTGGACCTCGGCGAGGGTCTGGAAGAACTCGCGGGCGTTGATCTTCTTCTTGGTGATCCGGCCGTCCGCGACCATCTCGTGGTACTTCTCGGACACGTTGACGTCGGAGAACGGCATGCCGTAGACCCGCTCCACGTCGTACGGGGAGAACAGGTACATGTCCTGGTTCTTCTTGGCCAGCTCGAACGTGATGTCCGGGATGACCACGCCCAGGGAGAGGGTCTTGATCCGGATCTTCTCGTCCGCGTTCTCCCGCTTGGTGTCCAGGAAGCTGTAGATGTCCGGGTGGTGGGCGTGCAGGTACACCGCGCCCGCGCCCTGGCGGGCGCCCAGCTGGTTGGCGTAGGAGAAGGAGTCCTCCAGCAGCTTCATGATGGGGATGATGCCCGAGGACTGGTTCTCGATCTTCTTGATCGGGGCCCCGGCCTCGCGGACGTTGGTCAGCGCGAACGCCACGCCGCCGCCGCGCTTGGACAGCTGCAGGGCGGAGTTGATCGACCGCCCGATGGACTCCATGTTGTCCTCGATGCGGAGCAGGAAGCAGGAGACGAGCTCGCCGCGCTGCTGCTTGCCCGCGTTGAGGAACGTGGGGGTCGCCGGCTGGAAGCGCCCGGAGATGATCTCGTCGACCAGCTGCGTGGCGAGCAGCTCGTTGCCGTCGGCGAGGTAGAGGGAGACCATGACCACGCGGTCCTCGAAGCGCTCGAGATAGCGCTGGCCGTCGAAGGTCTTCAGCGTGTAGGACGTGTAGAACTTGAACGCGCCCAGGAAGGTCTCGAAGCGGAACTTCTGGGAGTACGCCCGCTTGGAGAGCTCCTTGATGAACTCCATGCTGTACTTCGCCAGGACCTCGGGCTCGTAGTACTGGTGCGAGACCAGGTAGTCGAGCTTCTCCTCGAGGTCGTGGAAGAAGACGGTGTTGTTGTTCACGTGCTGCAGGAAGTACTGCCGGGCGGCCTGCCGGTCGGCGTCGAACTGGATGTGGCCGTCGGCGTCGTAGAGGTTCAGCAGGGCGTTGAGCTCGTGGTAGCCCAGGCCCCGGTACTTCTCGGGAACGCGCGTGTCCTCGTGGCCGGGCTCGACGCTCACGCCCGGAGCTGCGGAAATTGTCGCCAAAACTGTTCCAATCCTTGATTTACCTGGTGGACATCCTCGGGGGTGCCCATGAGTTCGAACTTGTAGAGGACGGGGACGCCGCACTTGGCCGCGATCTTGTCCGCGGCCAGGCAGAACGCCGACCCGAAGTTGGTGTTCCCCGCGCCGATGACGCCGCGCAGGAACCGCCGGTTGGTCTCCTTGTTGAGGAACTTCACGACCTGCGGCGGGACGGCCCCGCTGCCGTTGGGCCGCCCGTACGTCGGGGCGGCCAGCACGAAGGGCTCGGTGATCTCGGGGGGCTCCTCCCCGGTCAGAAGAGGAAGGCGCAGCACGCGGGCGTCGAGCTTGTCGACGAAGCGGTGCGTGTTGTTGGAGACCGAGGAGAAGTAGACCACCAGTGGGGCGTGGCTGTCCGGTGCCGCGGCGGTGTCGCCGTGGTCCTGCTGAGCGGTCCCGGGACGGGTGCCGGGGTGGTGCGTGCTCATTGCTTCCGCGCTCCGAAATGGGGTCGGTGGTGGATGGACCGGGGCGCCGCGGGGAAGCGGGCGGCGCTGCGGCCTCAGGCCGAGAGGAGGACGGCCAGGGAGGTGATCTTGTCCGGGCGGTAGCCGGACCAGTGCTCGGTCGCCGTCTCGACGACCGGGACCTGCTGGTAGCCGAGGGCCAGGACGTGGGCCAGGGCGGCCTCGTCCTCGGTGACGTCGACGACGTTGTACTCGATGCCCTTCTTGGTCAGGGCCCGGTAGGTGGCATTGCACTGGACGCAGGCCGGCTTGCTGTACACGGTCACGGACATCGCTGTTTCCCCTTGGTCGATCGGGTGGTTTGTGGGGGAGATCCGGGACTTCCGCAGGGTCTGCGGCGGTGAAGGGGTCTCTCCGGGTGGCTGATTTCAATACTACATCTAGTGCCAGGAAGGGGAAGCGACCCCTAGATGCAGTGGTGGAGGTTGTCCACAGCTCCTCTCTCGCTATCCCCAGAACCACCGCCGGCCATCCACAGGGGGTCTCCGCGGGGGGTCGCGGAATCCCGCCGCCGGGGTCCCGTTGTGCACAGGCTGTGCGCACCGCGGGACCCCCGGCCGGTGGACAGGATTAATTTTCGGACACGGCGTGTCGGGTCCGGCGGCGGGGCCGGCGCAGCCCGACCGCCGCGGCCGCCAGGCGGGCCCGCAGGCCCCGGTAGGGCGGGTAGACGACCCGCAGCGTGTCGGGGGCGAGCGGCTTGTCCAGGACCGCGCGCGCGTGGGAGAACGTGGTGAACGAGAACTTCCCGTGGTACGCGCCGGTGCCGCTCTCCCCCACGCCGCCGAACGGCAGCTCGGGGCTGGTCAGGTGCAGCAGCGGGGCGTTGAAGGACAGTCCGCCGGAGGACGTGCGCCGGCGGAACAGCTCCTTCACCGAGCGCTCCTCGGAGAACACGTAGAGGGCCAGCGGCTTGTCCCCGGCGGTGATCAGCTCGACGGCGTGCTCCGCGGAGGCGACCGGGACCAGGGGCAGGACGGGACCGAAGAGCTCCTCGGCCATGAGCGGGCCGTCCGGGGCGGAGCGCACCACCGTGGGCGCGAGGTAGCGCTCCCCCGGCTCGGCGGTCCCGCCGCAGACGACGTCGTGGGCGGGGACCTGCTCCAGGAGCCCCACCAGCCGGTCAAGGTGGCGCGCGGTGACGATCCGCCCGTAGGAGTCGCTGCGGGACGGGTCCTCGCCGTAGTGCTCCTCCACGGCCCGCAGGAGCTCCGGTTCGAGGGCGGCGAGCGTCTCCGGGGTGCCGAGCACGTGGTCCGGGGCCACGCAGGTCTGGCCGGCGTTGAGGAACTTCCCCCACACGATCCGCCGGGCGGCGGTGCGCAGGTCGGTCGAGCCGTCCACCCAGACCGGGGACTTCCCGCCCAGCTCGAGGGTCACCGGGGTCAGGTGCCGGGCCGCGGCGGCCATCACGATCCGGGCCACCGTCCCGTTGCCGGTGTAGAAGACGTGGTCGAAGCGGTGCTCGAGCAGCCGCGTGGTCTCCGGCACGCCGCCCTCGACCACGCGCACGCAGTCCCCCAGGTAGCGCTCGAGCAGCTCGGCCAGCACCCCGGAGACGGTCGCGGAGACCTCGGAGGGCTTGACGACGACGGTGTTGCCGGCGGCGAGCGCTCCCGCCAGGGGGCTCAGGACGAGCTGGACGGGATAGTTCCACGGCGCCATCACGAGCACGGTCCCGAGCGGCTGGTGCTCCACGCGGGAGCGGGCCGGGGCGAGGCTCAGCGGGACGGGGACGCGGGCCGGGGTCATCCAGCGGCCGAGCTCCTTGCGGATGCCGGCGATCTCCTCGAGGGTGAAGCCGAGCTCGGTCAGCCACGCCTCCGCCGGGGGCTTGCCGAGGTCGGTGGCCAGCGCCTCCTCGAGCACCGTCCGGTTCTCCCGCACGAGGTCCTCGAGCCGGTGCAGCCGGTCCAGCCGGGTCGCGAGGTCGACGTCGGGCACGAAGGCCGCCCGGGCACCGGCGACGGCGGCGTCCACGGCCGGGAAGTCCGCCGAAGTGTCCGCCGGGACGTCTGCCGAGTCGTCTGCCGGTGCGGGGGCGGGGAGGGTGCTGCGGGTGCTGGTCATGGGTCCAGGGTAGGGCCCGGCTCGGACGCCGCAGCCCGCCGGTCAGAGCAGGCCGTGCTCCGCGAGCTGCCGCGAGATCGAGGCGCCGTCGTTGCCCTCGATCCACAGCGTGCCCTCGGGGATGGTGACCCGCCGCTCCTCGTTGACCAGCGGGGTGCCGGCCAGCACGGCCTCCGCCGGGGACAGGTTGCGGATCACGATGGCGGCCACGTGCTCGGGATAGCGGTGCACGAAGCCGCTGTAGATCTCGGGGTCGTGCTGGCCGTCGTCGCCGATGAGGATCCAGCGCACGTGGGGGAAGTTGCGGGCCAGCCGCTCGAGGTTCTGCACCTTGTGCGCGGCCCCGGCCCGGAACCACCGGTCCGTGGTGGGTCCCCAGTCGGTGAGCAGCAGGGCCCCGGCCGGGTAGGCGTTGCGCGTGAGGAAGCGGCGCAGGGTCGGCGCCACGTTCCACGCCCCCGTGGAGAGGTAGAGGAACGGCGCCTCGTGGTGGCGGTGCAGCAGCCGGTCCATCATGACCGCCATCCCGGGGGTGGGCGTGCGGGCGTGCTCGTTGAGCACGAACGAGTTCCAGGCGGCCAGCATGGGCCGGGGCAGGGCCGTGACCATGACGGTGTCGTCGATGTCGGAGACCACCCCGATGCGCTGCTCGTCGGCCACGACGAACACGCGGGACTCGACCGTCTCGGAGCCCTCCGTCTGCATCCACACGGTGTGCTCGCCGGGGGCCAGGGACACCTGCAGGTCGACGTCGACCACCCCGCCCTTGTCGGCCACCAGGTGGAACTCGAACTCGTCGATCCAGATGTTGACGTGGGCGAAGGCGATGGGCACGGAGGTGAACGAGCGCCAGCCGCGGATGGACTCGGCGCTCTCGTCGGTGGACTCGATGAGCCCCCGGGTCTTCAGCAGGGCCCGGCCCAGGACCCGCACGTGGTGCTCGGAGCCGTAGCCCTCGAAGGCCACCATGACCGGGATGTCCCCGCGGGCCTCGGCGCGCCGCTGCCGGAACCGGTGGAGCCGCTGCTCGAGGCGGTAGCCCACGTTGATGGCTTCCTCGGCGACCTGGTCGACGGTCTGCTTGAGCTCCGAGCTGCTGGATTTCTTGGCCATGCGCCCAGTCTTCCACAGGGCACACCGCGGACACGGCGGCGCCCGCGGGGCGGGCCGCGCCGGAGGTCCGGTGCGGCCCGCCCCGCGGGCGGTCGGGGTCCGCGGACTAGTTCTTGATGTAGCCGTTGGGGTTGAGCACGTACTTGGTGGCCGCCCCGGCGTCGAACTCGGCGTAGCCCTGCGGCGCCTCCTCCAGCGGGATGGCCTTGGCGTTGACGGCCTTGGCGATCTGGATCTTGTCGTGCAGGATCGCCATCATCAGCTGCCGGTTGTACTTCATCACCGGGCACTGCCCCGTGGTGAAGGACAGCGACTTCGCCCATCCCGTGCCGAGGCTGATCGACAGGGACCCCTTCTTCGCGGCCTCGTCCACGGCTCCGGGATCCCCGGTGACGTACAGGCCCGGAATGCCCAGCGCCCCGCCGGCGGCGGTGATGTCCATCAGGGAGTTGAGCACGGTGGCCGGGGCCTCGTGGGAGGCGTCCTTGCCGTGCCCACGGGCCTCGAAGCCGACGGCGTCCACGCCGCAGTCGACCTCCGGGACACCCAGGATCTGCTCGATCTGCTCGGCGGGCGAGCCCTTCGAGACGTCGACGGTCTCGCAGCCGAAGCTGCGGGCCTGGGCCAGCCGCTGCTCGTTCATGTCGCCCACGATCACCACCGCGGCTCCCAGCAGGTGCGCCGAGGCCGCCGCGGCCAGGCCCACCGGTCCGGCACCGGCGATGTAGACGGTCGAGCCCACGCCCACCCCGGCCGTCACCACGCCGTGGTAGCCGGTGGGCAGGATGTCGGAGAGCATGGTCAGGTCCATGATCTTCTCCAGGGCCTGGTCCCGGTCCGGGAACTTCAGCAGGTTCCAGTCCGCGTAGGGCACCAGCACGTACTCGGCCTGACCGCCGACCCAGCCGCCCATGTCCACGTAGCCGTAGGCGGAGCCCGGCCGGTCCGGGTTGACGTTGAGGCAGATGCCGGTCTTGCGCTCCTTGCAGTTGCGGCACCGGCCGCAGGAGATGTTGAACGGGACGGAGACGATGTCCCCGACCTTGATGAACTCGACGTCCGGCCCGCACTCGATGACCTCGCCCGTGATCTCGTGACCGAGGACCAGGTCCGTGGGGGCCGTGGTGCGCCCGCGCACCATGTGCTGGTCCGAGCCGCAGATGTTGGTGGCCACGGTCCGGAGGATGACCCCGTGCGGGACCTTCCGGCCGATGTTGGCCGGGTTGATCCCCGGCGCGTCCTTGAGATCGAACTCCGGGTACTCGGTGTCGATGACCTCGACCTTGCCGGGACCCTTGTAGGCGACCGCTCTGTTCCCTGCCATCATGACCTCTTCCGTGGTGGATGTCCGTCACGGGCGTCCACGGTGGGTCTCCACCGTCGACGCCCTTGTCCCCGACGGAACTCCCCACGCTGTGGCCTCGAGCTCGCTGTGACCCGGGTCACGGAGGACGGCCGCCGGTGGTGCTGACGGTAACAGGACGCGTCAACGAACGGAAGGGAAGGAAGCTGAGAAAACGCGAAAGAGCCCGCCCCGCGTGATGCGGAACGGGCTCTTTCGTCCTGGTGGAGCTGAGGGGACTCGAACCCCTGACCCTTTGCATGCCATGCAAATGCGCTACCAGCTGCGCCACAGCCCCAGGTCGTTACCTCGGAGACATTATCACAACCTTCACGGGCTCCTTTTCAGTCACCCTTTTCCGGTTGTTCCAGCGCCTCGCTGGGCAACGCATTCATAGTAGACAGCCGATCAGGCTCCAGGCAAATCGTCGGTGGCGGGGGCCGCGGCGGTCCGGCCGGAGAGCGGTCCGAGGTCCACCACGGGGCTGTCCCGCCACAGCCGCTCGAGGGCGTAGAACGCCCGGTCCTCGTCGTGCTGCACGTGGATCACGACGTCGCCGTAGTCCAGGAGCACCCAGCGCCCCTCGGAGCGGCCCTCGCGGCGGATCGGGCGCAGCTCGAGGCGCTCGACGAGCTTCTCCTCGATCTCGTCGACCACGGCGTTGACGAGCCGCTCGTTGGAGGCGGAGGCGACGAGGAAGGCGTCGGTGATGCCCAGGGCCTCGCTGACGTCGAGGGCCACGATGTCGTGGGCCTGCTTGGCGTCCGCCGCGGCGGCCGCGACCTGGAGGATGGAGAGGGAGAGATCGTTGACAGTCAAGGAGGATCCTTTCCCGGCGAACCGGAGGTCCCGTCCCGTGGGGACGGTTGGAGTGGACGAGTCGTGCAGGTACGGGTGGTGCGGGAACGGTCGGTGCGGTGGAGCCGGCGGGGTGCTCAGAGCACGAACAGCACGAGCACGACGGCGAGGGCCGCGAGCACCGCCAGCAGCAGGAACCACCAGGCGCCGTTCGTGCGGCGGCGGTACTCCCGGGGCTCCAGCAGCTCGAGCCCCTCGGCGGTGCTGGCCGGCACGGGGGCGGCCGGCGGATCGTCCTCGGCCGCGGGCCACGACGCCGCGGGCCCGGACGGAACGGCCCCCGGCGGAGCCGGTGGGTCCTCCGCGTGCCCGTGCTCCTCGTGGTCACCGGCCGCGGCGGGCGCGACCGGTGTGGAGCCGTGGTGCTCGGGATCCGTGGGCGCGACGATCTCGATGTGCGTGAGCGCCGCCAGGTCCTCCGGGGCGAGCCGGTTGCTGAACAGGGCCGGGTCGACGTGCACCGGGTCGTGGGACACGTGCTCGTCCGGCCCGTCCGGGCCGCCGCCGGGGAACACGACGGTGATCTGCTCGAGCGGCTCCTGCGGGTCCTCCGGCACCGCCGGAGGACGCGGGGCCGCAGCGGGCTGCCCCGGGCCGGGCGGTGCGGAGCCGGGCGCCGGGGCCTCCGGAGCCGCCACCGGCTCCCGGACCGCGGTGTCAGCGCCCGGGTCGGCCTGCGCGGCGCCGGCCTGGGCGGCGAGCTCCGCGAACCGGCGCTGCTTCTCGAGCAGCTCGGGGTCCGCCGGGCCGGCGCCGGCCTCCTCGAGCTCGCGGGCGCGCTCGGCCAGCTCGCGCTGCAGACGGGCCAGCCGCCGCGGCCCGAGGGGCTTGACGGGGCGGACCGGCACGCCGTCCCCCCCGAGGTCGATGATGGGCGCCGGTCCGGAGGGCGGCGGCGCCGGGGCCCGGTCGGGGTCCGGTGCGGCGCCGTCCCGCACGTCGTCCTCGCCGGCCATCAGGGTGCCTTCGCCGAGACGCCGCGGGCGCCGACGTGGTCCGTCGTCGTCCCGTCCTCGGGTCCGAGGTAGAGGCCGTACTTGTTGATGTACTGCACCACGCCGTCGGGCACGAGGTACCAAACGGGCTTGTGCTCGGCCACGCGGGCGCGGCAGTCCGTGGAGGAGATCGCCATCGCGGGCACCTCGAGCAGGTTCACGCCGCTGGAGCCCACGGGCGCGGCCAGGTCGTGGCCCGGCCGGGTGACGCCGACGAAGTGGGCGAGCTGCCAGAGCTCCTCGGCGCCCTTCCACGTCAGGATCTCCGCCATGACGTCCGCGCCCGTGATGAAGAACAGGTCCGCCTCCGGGCGCTGCCGCTTCAGGTCCCGCAGGGTGTCGACCGTGAACGTGGGACCGTCGCGCTCGATGTCCACCCGGCTGACCGTGAACCGCGGGTTGGAGGCCGTGGCGATCACCGTCATGAGGTAGCGGTGCTCCGCGGGGCTCACCGCCCCGGCGGCCTTCTGCCAGGGGTGCCCGGTCGGGACGAACACGACCTCGTCGAGGTCGAACTCCCCCGCCACCTCGGACGCGGCCACGAGGTGGCCGTGGTGGATGGGGTCGAACGTCCCGCCCATGACGCCGAGCCGGGTGCGGCCCGGCCTCCGGGGCGGGACGGCCGTGGCCGTCAGGGGCAGGCCCCGGGTCCGGGCGGCGGTGTCCTGCGGAGCGGTCGTCACGACGATGGGGTTCCCCGGCTCAGCCGTGGCGCTTGGCCGCGTACTCGTCGAGCATGGCTCGCTCGTCCGCGGGCAGGTCGGCGGGGTCCTGGTGCTGGCCGACCTCCGGGCTGAGGCCCCGGTTCGCGAAGGAGAGCGTCACCACCATGAGGCCGATCAGCACGACGAACACGGAGGCGCCCCAGACCCACGGGGGAACTCCGGCCTCGGCGGCGGCGTGCCCGCCCTCGGCGGCTGCGAGGACGGTGGTGACGGTCTGCTGGAACATGGGGATCCCTTCTGTCGCCGGCGTGGCGGCGGGTGGTCGGTGGACGGCCCTGCCGCCTCGGCCGGCTGGCCCGGACGGCTCTCATCGTACTGAATCCGCGGCGGGCCCGCCGCGTCCGGGGCTCAGGCGCGGACGTGCCCGTCGCCCTGGACGATCCACTTCGTGGTGGTCAGCTCCTCCAGGCCCATGGGTCCGCGCGCGTGCATCTTCTGGGTGGAGATGCCGATCTCGGCGCCGAGACCCAGCTGGCCCCCGTCGGTGAAGCGGGTGGAGGCGTTGACCATGACCGCGGCGGCGTCGATCTCGGCGACGAACCGCTCGGCGGAGGCGAGGTCGTTGGTCACGATCGCCTCGGTGTGCCGGGTGGACCACCGGTCGATGTGCTGGAGCGCCTCGTCCAGGGAGTCCACCACCTTCACGGCCAGGTCCATGGACAGGTATTCGGTGCCCCAGTCCTCGTCGGTGGCGCGCAGGTGGTGGCTGCCGGCCGGCAGCAGGGCCTCGGCCCGCTCGTCCACGTGCAGCGTGACGCCGGCCCGGTCGAGGGCCGCGAGCACGGCGGCCCCGTGCTCGAAGCCGCGGTGCAGCAGGAGCGTCTCCGTGGTGTTGCACGTGCTCGTGCGGTGGGTCTTGGAGTTGACGACCACGTCCACGGCCATCTTCTTCGACGCCGAGTGGTCGACGAAGAGGTGGACGTTGCCCTCGCCGGTCTCGATGACGGGGACCTTGGCGTTCTGGACGACGGACTGGATCAGACCGTGCCCGCCGCGCGGGATGAGGACGTCGACCTTCCCGCGGGCCGCCATGAGCGCGTTCGCGCCCTCGCGGCCGTACTCGTCGACGCTCTGGACGCAGTCCACGGGCAGCTTCACGTCGGCCAGGGAGTCCCGGATGATGCCCACGAGGGCCCGGTTGGACTCCTCCGCGGCCGAGCCGCCGCGCAGCAGCACCGCGTTGCCGGACTTCAGGGCGATCCCGGCGATGTCCACGGTGACGTTGGGGCGGGCCTCGTAGATGGCGCCGACCACGCCCATCGGCACGCGCACCTGGCGCATCCGCAGGCCGTTGGGCAGGGTGCTGCCGCGGACGAACCCGCCCACGGGGTCGGGCAGCGCGGCGAGCTCGCGCAGGCTCTCGGCCAGGCCGGTGATCCGCTCGGCGTCCAGCTTGAGCCGGTCCAGGAGGGCGGTGGAGGTCCCGTTCACGCGGCCGCGCTCGAGGTCCTTGGCGTTCGCGGCGAGCACCACGTCCTGCTTGCGCTCGATGCGGTCGGCGATGGCGAGCAGCGCCCGGTCCTTCCAGGCCCGGGTGGCGCGGCCCAGGACGCGGGCGGAGTCCCGGGCGTCGTCGGCCATCGCGGCGACGCCGGCGACGGGGTCCTCCCCGAAGGTGGCGATGACGCCGGTGTCGGTCACGACCGCCTTGCCGGTCGTGCGGGTGGCTTCGTCGGTGGTCACGGAATCGTGTGCGGCGGAAGTCATTTCTTCAGTTTAGTCCGTGCGCCGCGGGCGCGCAGGACCACGAGGTTGTCCACGTGCACGAGCTCCCGGCTGTAGTCGTCCCCGAGCTCCTCCGCCAGCACGGAGGTGGACTTGCCGAGCATCGGCGGGATCTCGTCCGAGGAGTAGTTGCTGAGCCCGTGGGCGATCTCCTTGCCCTCCTCGTCCCGCAGCGAGACGGGCTCCCCCGCCTCGAAGGTCCCGGACACGCCGGTGACCCCGGCGGCCAGCAGCGAGTTGCGGTCGCGGATCGCCTCGACGGCGCCAGGGTCGAGGGTCAGGGAGCCCTTGATGTCCGCGAGGTGGGCCAGCCACAGCAGCCGGACGTTGCGCCGCCCGCCGGAGGTCGCGAACCAGGTGCCGACGTCCTCGCCGTCCAGGGCGCGGGTGATGTTCTGGGCCGAGGTGACGAGCGCGGGGATGCCCGAGGCCGCGGCGATCCGGGCCGCCTGGACCTTGGTGACCATGCCGCCGGAGCCGACGCCGGCGCGGCCGACCGACCCGATCTGCACGCCCTCGAGGTCCTTGATGGGGTCGTTCACCACCGGGATCCGCTCCCCGCCCTTGCGGGGGTCCATGGTGTAGAGGGCGTCGACGTCGGAGAGCAGCAGCAGGACGTCGGCCTTGATGAGGTGGGCGATCAGGGCGGCGATCCGGTCGTTGTCGCCGAACTTGATCTCCTGGCTGGACACGGCGTCGTTCTCGTTGACGATGGGCAGCACGCCGAAGTCCAGGAGCCGTTCGATCTGGCGGTGGGTGTTCTTGTAGTGGCTGCGCCGCATCAGGTCCTCGGCGGTGACCAGCACCTGGCCCACCGTGACGCCGTAGCGGGCGAAGGACTCGATGTAGCGGCCCATGAGCAGGCCCTGGCCCACGGCCGCGGCCGCCTGCTTGCCGGCCAGGTTCTTCGGCCGCCGGGACAGCCCCAGGGGCGCCAGACCGGCCGTGATGGCGCCCGAGGACACGAACACGAGCTCGATGCCGCGGGCCTTCGTCTCGCCGAGGGCGTCCACGATCATCCGCACGGCCTGCTCGTCGATCGAGCTCTCGATGGACGTCAGCGAGGACGAGCCGACCTTGACCACCACGCGATGGGCGCGCGGGATGTCCTCGCGGCGCTCGATGGGGCTGCGCCGGTTCTTGCCGCGGTTCTCGCTGCTGAGCTGGACCGCGGACTTCTCCGCGACCTCCTCGAGCTGCTCGACGTCGATCTCGTTCGTCTGCTCGTTCATCCTGGGCGTCTCCCTCGTCCGGTGGGCGTCGTCGGTGTGTCGGTCAGTCGGTGTGTCGGGTCGGTCGTCGGGTGGTGGCCTGGGGGCTCCCGGCACGTGCGGCCGCGGTCCGCCCCGCGGGCGGGCTCAGTCGTCGGTGCCGGCCGGGGCCTCGCCGCGCCGGGCGTCGACCGACTCGGTCCACACCCCGGCGGAGCGCTCGGCCTCGAGCTCGGCGCGGGCGGCGGCCTTGGCGTCCTTGCGGTCCTGGTACTGCTGGCGCTTCTGCTCGCGGGTGGGACGGTCGATGTCCGCGAAGCGCAGGTCGGTGCCGCGGGGCCCGGCCAGCAGCTCGGCGCCGCCGACCATCGTGGGCTCCCAGTCGAAGACCACGCCGTCGTCCTCGGGACCGATGAGCACGGCGTCGCCGGGCCGGGCGCCCTGCTTGAACAGCTCCGTCTCGACACCGAGCTTCGCGAGCCGGTCGGCGAGGTAGCCGACGGCCTCCTCGTTGTTGAAGTCGGTCTGCAGGATCCACCGGTCGGGCTTGTCGCCGCGCACGTGCCACAGCGGCTCGAGGTTGCGCTCCTCCCGGGTGATGGTGAACTCCGGCCCGCGCACCCCCTTGGGGCGCAGCACGACCCGCGGGGCCTCCGCCGGGGCGGGGCGGGCCGCACGGGCCTCCTGCACGACCTCGCCCATGGCGAAGGTCAGCGCCCGCAGCCCCTCGTGGGAGGCGGTGGAGATCTCGAACACGCGGTAGCCGCGGGACTCGAGCTCGGGCCGCACGAACTCGGCGAGCTCCCGGGCCTCGAGGACGTCGATCTTGTTCAGCACCACGAGCCGGGGCCGGTCGTTGAGCGGCACCGCCTGGCCGCCGTCGAGGTCGCCGTCGACGGCGTAGCCGGCGAGCTCCGCCTCGATCGTCTCGAGGTCGGAGACCGGGTCCCGCCCGGGCTCGAGGGTCGCGCAGTCGAGGACGTGCACGAGCGCGGCGCAGCGCTCGACGTGGCGGAGGAACTCCAGCCCCAGGCCCTTGCCCTCGGAGGCGCCGGGGATCAGGCCCGGGACGTCCGCCACGGTGTAGCGCACGTCCCCGGCCTCCACCACGCCGAGGTTCGGGACGAGCGTGGTGAACGGGTAGTCGGCGATCTTGGGGCGGGCGGCGCTGATCGCGGCGATCAGGCTGGACTTGCCGGCGGAGGGGTAGCCGACCAGGGCGATGTCGGCGATGGACTTCAGCTCCAGGACCACGTCCCGGGCCGAGCCCGGCGTGCCGAGGAGCGCGAAGCCGGGGGCCTTGCGCTTGACCGAGGCCAGCGCGGCGTTGCCCAGCCCGCCCTGCCCGCCGGGGGCGGCCACGAACTCGGAGCCCTGGCCCACGAGGTCGGCCAGGACGTTGCCGTCCTGGTCCTTGACCACGGTGCCGTCGGGGACGGACAGGACGAGGTCCTCGCCCTTGTGCCCGTGGCGGAGGTCGCCCTTGCCGGGTCCGCCGTTGGGGGCGGACTGGTGCGGGGCGTGGTGGTAGTTCAGCAGCGTGGTGGTCTGGCCGTCCACGCGCAGCACCACGCTGCCGCCGTCCCCCCCGTTGCCGCCGTCCGGACCGCCGAGCGGCTTGAACTTCTCGCGGCGGATGGACACGCAGCCGTGCCCGCCGGAGCCGCCGGAGACGTGCAGGACGACGCGGTCGACGAAACTGGCCACGGGGAACTCCTCTGGTTCAAGAACGGACGGGCCACGTTAAGACTGTAGAGGGCGGGCGCTGGACGCACCCACCCTCTACAGACCAAACATGGGTGGTGCGGGTCGTGACCCGCACCGGGGCCGGCAGCGCCGGCCCTGTGGACTACTCTGCGGCAGCCTGGATGTTGACGACCTTGCGGCCCCGGCGGGTGCCGAACTCGACCTGACCGGCGGCCAGGGCGAACAGGGTGTCGTCGCCACCGCGGCCGACGTTGAGGCCGGGGTGGAAGTGCGTGCCGCGCTGCCGGACGAGGATCTCGCCGGCGTTGACGGTCTGGCCGCCGAAGCGCTTCACGCCGAGGTACTGCGCGTTGGAGTCGCGACCGTTGCGAGTGGAGCTCGCGCCCTTCTTGTGTGCCATGAGGTGTGCCTACCTTCGGGTCTTTACTGGCTGGTGGAGTCTGGACGGGGACCGGGCCGGTCAGGCGTCGATGCCGGTCACCTTCACGGTGGTCAGCTCGGCACGGAAGCCCTGGCGCTTCTTGTAGCCGGTCTTGTTCTTGAACTTCTGGATGGAGATCTTGGGACCGCGGAGGTTCTCGACGATCTCGGCCGTGACCTTGACGCTCGCCAGGGTCTGGGCATCCGAGGTGATCTTGTCCCCGTCGACCAGCAGCAGGGCAGGGAGCTCGATGGTGCTGCCTGCTCCGCCGGCGACGCGGTCAAGGGTAACGAGGTCTCCGACGGAAACCTTTTCCTGGCGGCCGCCAGCGCGGACAATCGCGTACACCACTTGGGAACTCACTTCTCTCGACGTCATGTGTAAACAGTGTGGGTCGAGCGCATACCTGTCAGGACCAACGACGTTGAGACGAGCTGACGGTGACCGGCCCGTGGGACTAGGCCGAGGTCAGCGCAGGTTCGCCGCAATTCAGGAACTGCACCCGCATGTGCCGCCAGGTGGGGTGTCGAGTTTTTACACGCGCGCACCGGCAGGGCACCGAAGATCAAGACTACTCGATCCGGTCAGCGCCCGCCAACCGGCGCTCCGCCACCGGCGCGGCGAAGAAGTCCCGCTCGAGCGCGCAGGCCTCCAGGAACACCTCCCGCATCCTCGCCCGGACGTCCGCCGGGGCCGCCCGGGCGGCGTCCTCGAGCAGCCGGCGGGCCGTGCGGGTGGCCTCCTGGAACCCCTCGTCCGCGTACGTGGCCAGCCAGTCCGCGTAGGGGTGCCCGTCGGTCCCGTCGGCCGCGGCGAGCTCGTTCAGGTGGCGGCCCACGTCCGCGTAGACCCAGTAGCACGGCAGCACGGCGGCCAGGCCCACCGGGTAGGGCTCGGCGGCGGTGGCCGCGAGCAGGAACGTGGTGTAGCGCCGCGTCACCTCGCCGAGGCCGCCCCGGGCACCGCCGGCCCGGGCTCCGCCGTCCCCGGCGTGCCGCAGCCGGGCCCGGTGCAGCTGCGCCTCGGTCTCGGTGCAGGACACGGCGCCGGCGGCGAAGAACAGCCGCTGCTCCTCGTCGGGCGCCCTGGCGGCCAGCAGGGCCAGCGCCCGGCTGTAGCCGTCGAGGTACTGCAGGTCCTGGTCGAGGTAGGCGAGGAAGCGGTCCGGCTCGAGCCGGCCGTCGCCGAGGAGGCGGACGAACTCGAGCTCCTCGATCTCCCGCCGCACGGCCGCGGAGGCCTCCCACAGCTCGTCGGTGAACCGCTCCGGCGCCGTGCCCCAGCTCTCGAGGGCGTCCTGGACGTGGTGGAAGTGGTGGACGGGCCCGCTGCCGTGGCCGACCTCGAGGTCCCCGGCGGCCTCGAGGGCGCCGCGCAGCCAGTCCCGGGCGATCCGCAGGCTCCGGGGCCAGTCCCCGTGCCGGGCCTGGAGGGTGGCCAGGGCCGAGGAGAGGGAGCACCCGGTGCCGTGGGAGTTCTCGGTGGGCACGCGGGCGCCGTCGAACGCCACGAGGGGCTCGGGGGCGTCCGGGCCCACGAGCGCGTCGGGCGTCCGGTCCCCCGTGAGGTGCCCGCCCTTGACGAGCACCAGGGTGCCGTGGGCGCGGGCCACGCGGTGGCCCTGCGCGAGGGCCTCGTCCCACGACGACGCCGTGTCCTCCCCGGCGAGCACGGCGAGCTCCTGCAGGTTCGGGGTGATCAGGTCGGCGAGGCCGAGCATCGAGCGCAGGGCGTCCTCGGCCTCGCGCTCCAGCAGGCGGCCCCCGGAGGTCGCGACCATGACGGGGTCCAGGACCACGACCGGCGGCCGGTGGGTCCCGAGCCACCGGGTGACGGCCTCGATGACCGGCACGGACCCGAGCATCCCGATCTTGACGGCGTCGATCTCGACGTCCTCGGCGACCGCGTCCAGCTGTGCCGAGAGGAACTCGACCGGCGGGACGTGGATGTCGCGCACGCCCACGGTGTTCTGCACGACGACGGCGGTGACGGCGCTCATCCCGTAGCCGCCCATCGCGGCGATCGACTTGAGGTCCGCGTGCTGGCCGGCCCCGCCCGTGGGGTCGGTGCCGGCGATGGCCAGGACGCGGGGCACGCGGGCGGTCACGGGGCCACCTCCCCGGCGGGCACGGCGGTGAAGGCCCGCAGGTAGCGGGCGGCCGCGGCGGCGGGGTCCGGGTCGGCGCAGATCCCGGAGACCACGGCCAGCCCCGCGGCGCCGGCGGCGCGCAGGCCGGGGGCGTCCTCGACCCGCACCCCGCCGATGGCCAGGCAGGGCAGGGCCGTGCGGGCCGCGGCGCGGGCGAAGCCCTCGACGCCCAGCGGCTCGGGGTGGTCGGGCTTGGTGCGGGTCGCCCGCACCGCCCCGACGCCCAGGTAGTCGACCGTCCCGGCCGGCAGCGCGGCGGCGGCATCGAGCTCCTCCGCCGTGGCGGCGCTGAGGCCGAGCACGGCCTGCGGGCCGCAGATCTCCCGGGCGAGCGCCACGGGCAGGTCCGACTGGCCCACGTGCACGCCGGCCACGGGGGCGCCGGCCGCGCGGGCGGCGAGGTACACGTCGGCGCGGTCGTCCACGAGCACGGGCACCTCCCGGCCCACGCGCTCGGCCACGGCCGTCAGCAGGGCGACGAGCTCGCGGACCGGGGCGTCCTTCTCCCGCACCTGGACCATGGTGGCTCCCCCGCGCACGGCGGCGGCCACGACGTCCGGGACCGTCCGGGGGGCGCTCAGGGCGGTGTCCGTCACCAGGTGCAGGGCCAGGGCCGCGGGGTCGAGGCGCGGGCTCACCGGGCGACCTCCTCGCGCACGAGCTCCGCCCGGGCGGCGATCCCCTCCGGGGTGACGGCGTGCAGCCGGTCCAGCAGCGCCACGGCGAAGGAGCCGGGCCCGGCGGAGTCGGCGGCCGCGTCCTCGGCCGCCAGGGTGTACACCGTGGTGGCGGCCACCGCCGCGGCGGCCGGGTCCGTGCGCACGGCGGTGAACGCCGCCATGAGGGCGCCCAGGGCGCACCCGCCGCCGGTGATGCGGGTCAGCAGGGGCGTGCCGTGCGGCACCCGGACCACCGTGCCGTCCGGGGAGCGCACGAGGTCCACGGGCCCGGACACGGCCACCGCCGAGCCGGCCCGCTCGGCGAGCGCGGCGGCGGCGTCCCGGGCCGCGTCGACGCCGTGGGTCGCGTCCGTGCCGCGGCCGCCGGCGCCGCCGGCGAGGGCGATGACCTCGGAGGCGTTGCCGCGCACGATCGCCGGCTCGAACCCGAGCAGGTCGCGGGCCAGCGCCGTGCGCACGGGCAGGGCGCCCACCGCCACCGGGTCCAGGACCCAGGCCCGGCCCGCGCGGCGCCGGGCCCCGACGGCCTCGTAGGCGGCGCCGCGCTGCTCGGCGGTGGGCGTGCCGGTGTTGACGAGGAGGCCGTCGGCGAGCTCCGCGAAGACCCCGCCCTCGCCCTGGATGTCGGTCATCGCCGGGGACGCGCCCACGGCGAGCAGCACGTTGGCGGTGAAGTTGGTGACCACGGCGTTGGTGATGCACTGCACCAGCGGCGCCGCGGCGCGCAGGTCCGCCAGGGCCGCGGCGGCGTCCTCGGCGAGCGCGGGGTCCGGCGGCACCGGCCTCCCGGGTCCTGGTGTGCGGTCGGACGGGGGTACGGCATCGCGCATCTGCGACATCCCTTCGCTAGTACTGGCTAGATCAGGTTCGACGGGTGTGTTCTCAGCCGCTCGTGCGGCACCCCGTGTCTGGTGTCCTGCCAGTCTAGTCGTCGTGCGGGAGTCGGCACGGACCCCGCACGGGATCAGAACATGCCGTTGGCGTGGGCCATCCGCTCGGGCACCGGCTGCGCGACGCCCCAGTGCTCCACGATCCGGCCGTCGTCGAGGCGCCAGAGGTCGTAGCAGGCGACCGTTCCGGTGGATCCTCCGTCGCGGCTCCCTCCGGGAACGGCCTCCGCGACGGTCAGCACGAAGTTCCCCTCGCCGACCACGCGGCGCAGCCGCTGGTACGCGGGCTGCGGGCCGTCCGGCGTGCCGCCGGTGTGCTCGGTGCAGCCCCGGAGGCTCATGTGGTCCTGGACGGCGTGGCGGTCGCCCCCGACGAGGGCGGCCTCGACCCACTCGGCGGCGATGCGCTTGTTGTCCTGCGTCCGCTCGTGGTCCGTGACCGCGACGGGACCGTCGAGCTGGGGGCGGGCGCCGTCGGGGCCCGTGCGCAGGGGCTCGAGGACGTCCCAGTGCTCGGCGATCCGTCCGTCCTCCACCCGGAAGACGTCGAAGCCGACCAGCGGCTCCGGACCGAGCCCTTCGTACACCGAGTGGACGGCCACCGTCCCGTGGTCGTCGAGCATCCGGACCATGTCCACGCGGAAGTCCTCGGGCATGCTCTGCACGAACTGCCTGAGACCCTCGCGCCCGTCCGGCGCGAGCGGCGAGTGCTGGACGAAGTCCTCCGTGTAGTGACGGTCCACGGCCGACGGATCCCGGTGGACGAACAGTTCCGTGCCGGTGGTGCGGATGGTGTCTGCACTGGTCATGGCGATGCTCCCTGGAACGGGCGGCCGCTCTCCCGGCGGACGGGACGGCGGCCCCGGGTGTGCTGTGGTGCGCACCACGGTACGCCGCCGCGCGGAGGGCGGGCAGGCCGGGGCGGTCCGTGACGGTCCGCGACGACGGAGGACCCCGACCGTGCCGGTCGGGGTCCTCCGTGGTGCTGCTCGGCGGGGCGGGTCAGCCCCGGTCGGCGGGCCGGCCGCTGGTGAGGTCCTCGGCCTTGACGCCGACGCCGACGACGGTCGGCGCCCGGCGGGAGGGGTCCTCCGGGGCGCGCTGGGCGACGGTCCTCGCCTCGTGCCGGGCGCCCTCCGCGGCGGCCGCCCGGCCGGCGGTCACCTCGGCCTCGCCGGGCCGCGCCGTCGGGGCCGAGGCCCGCCGGGAGCGCCGCCGGGGCCGCTCGGGCTCGACGTCCGCCTGCTCCGCGGCAACCGCCGAGGCGGGAGCGGGCGCCTGCCTTTTCGAAGCACTTTTTGCTGCTGGCCGACCATGCCGCCGACCAGGGCGTTGACCGCCACCAGGAGCGTGAACTGGGCGGCGTTGGCGCGCAGCCCCAGACGGAGNCGCTCGCCCCGGAAAACCTCTTCGAAAACGGGCGCCTGCCGCTCCGTGCGTTCCTGTGCCGTGCGCTCCTGTGCCGTGCTCTCCTGTGCCGGGGCCTCCGCCGCGGCGGTGGCCCCCTCCGCGGCGTCATCCGCACCGGTGACCGCCTCGGCGGCGGCCTCCGGGGCGGCGGAGCCGGCGTCCGGTCCCCGCTGCCCGAAGACCTCCGCGAGGGAGTCCAGGCTCAGCGGCCGGGCCTCGGCGGGCTCGACGACCACGGCGTGGCCCTGCGGCAGCTCGATGATCTCGCCGTTGATGGTCAGGCGCGAGCCCTGCTCGCCCGGCGCCCCCTCGGCGGGGAGCTGCTCCGGGGCGGCCGGGGCGGTGTCCTCCCCCTCCTCCGGCTGCTGCTCGGCGGCGGTGTCCCCGCCCTGGCCGCGGCCGCGGCTGCGCTTGCCGCGGCGCTTCTTCCGGGAGCGCCCCGAGCCCTCGGGCCGGGACTCCGCAGGCTGGGCGGCCTCCTCGGCTCGCTCCGGCTCGTCCGCGGCCGCCTCCTCGTGGTGGGTGGCGGCGGCGATCGTCGCGAACGCCGTCCGCGCGGCCTCGGCCTTGGCCTTCTCCGCGGGGTCGGCCTCGGCGGAGCGCTGCTCCGTCCGGGCGGGCTGCTGCTCGTTGCGGCCCCCGCGGCCGCGCTTGCGCTCCGTGCGGTTCGGCCGCTGGTCGCGGGACTCGCTCGTGGCGCCGCCGGAGCGGCCCTCGAGCGGGTGGTCGTGGACCACCACGCCGCGGCCGGCGCAGTGCTCGCACGGCTCGGAGAACACCTCCAGCAGTCCGGTGCCCATGCGCTTGCGGGTCATCTGCACGAGGCCCAGCGAGGTCACCTCCGCCACCTGGTGCTTGGTGCGGTCCCGGCCCAGGCACTCCACCAGCCGGCGCAGCACGAGGTCCCGGTTGGACTCCAGGACCATGTCGATGAAGTCGATCACGATGATCCCGCCGATGTCCCGCAGCCGCAGCTGCCGGACGATCTCCTCGGCCGCCTCCAGGTTGTTCTTGGTGACGGTCTCCTCGAGGTTGCCCCCGGAGCCGGTGAACTTGCCGGTGTTCACGTCGACCACCGTCATCGCCTCGGTGCGGTCGATGACGAGCGAGCCGCCCGAGGGCAGGAAGACCTTGCGCTCGAGTGCCTTCTGGATCTGTTCCTCCACGCGGTAGTTCACGAACAGGTCCTCGTCCTCGTCCCACTTCTTGAGCCGGTCGAGCAGGTCCGGTGCGACGTAGGTCACGTACGCCTCGATGTTGTCCCACGCCTCGTCGCCCTGGACGACCATGGTGGTGAAGTCCTCGTTGAAGACGTCGCGCACCGTCTTGATCGTGAGGTCCGGCTCCGCGTAGAGCATCTCGGGCGCGAGCGTCCTGGTCGACCCGGCCCGCTCCTGGATCTGCTCCCACTGGGCGCGCAGCCGGTTGATGTCGTGGGTGAGCTCCTGCTCGGAGGCCCCCTCGGCGGCGGTGCGCACGATGACGCCCGCCCCGTCCGGCAGACGGTCCTTGAGGATCTTCTTCAGCCGGGCGCGCTCCACATCGGGCAGCTTCCGGGAGATCCCGGTCATCGACCCGCCCGGGACGTAGACCAGGTACCGGCCGGGCAGGGAGATCTGGCTCGTGAGCCGGGCGCCCTTGTGCCCCACCGGGTCCTTGGTGACCTGCACCAGGACCGAGTCCCCGGACTTCAGCGCGACCTCGATCCGGCGCGGCCCGCCCTCGAGCCGCGACGCGTCCCAGTTGACCTCGCCGGCGTAGAGCACGGCGTTGCGGCCCCGGCCGATGTCGATGAACGCGGCCTCCATGGACGGCAGCACGTTCTGCACCTTGCCCACGTAGACGTTGCCGATCAGGGAGTCCTGCTGGGTGTGCGAGACGAAGTGCTCGGCCAGGACGCCGTCCTCGAGGACGCCGATCTGGATCCGGTTGTCCTTCTGCCGGACCAGCATCTGCCGCTCGACCGACTCGCGGCGGGCCAGGAACTCGGCCTCGGTGATCACCTGGCGGCGGCGGCCCGTCTGGCGGGACTCGCGCCGGCGCTGCTTCTTGGCCTCGAGCCGCGTGGAGCCCTTCACGGCCACGACCTCGTCGACCGTGGCGGTCTCCGCGGCGCGGGGCGCCCGGACCCGGGTCACCGTGTTGGGCGGGTCGTCGTCGCTGCCGCCCACGAGCTCCATGTCGACCTCGCCGCGGCGGCGGCGCCGACGGCGGCGGCTGGTGGCGCTCCCGCCGGTCCCCTGGCCGGCCTCCTCGCCCTCGTCGGCGAGCTCCGCCGTGTCCGGCTCCTCGGGACCGTCGCCCGGGTCCTCGGCGGAGGCGTTCTCCTCCTGCTGGCGGCGCCGCGCCTCCCGGCGGCGGGCGGCGCGCTGCTGAGCGGCCTCGCGCAGCTCGTCGAGGTCCGGGGCGTGGAACATCAGCGAGGTCGCCGTCACCGCGGCGGCCGGCGCCGTGCGCGGCTCCCCGTCGTCGTCGGTGTCCTCGTCGTCGGTGTCCTCGTCGTCGGTGTCCTCGTCAACGGTGTCCCCGCCGTCGTCGGTGTCCGCCTCGTCGTCCTCGGCGGACGAGGCGGGGTCCTGCCCGGCTCCGGCCGGCGCGTCGACGGCCGGCGCCTGGGCCCCGGGACCCAGGTCCTCGGTCTCGCCGGCGGGCTCGACGCCCTCGGCGGCCTCCTCCGCGCCGGGCGTGCCGGGCGCGGGGTTCGCGGGCGCGACGGCCTCCTCGGCCACCGCACCGGGGCGCTCGTCGCCGGGGACCGCGGTCCCGGGCGCGACGTCGAGGGTGTCGGTCCCCGCGGCGTCGCCGGTGGCCGGCGCGGACGGCACGGTCTCCGAAGGCTCGCCGGGAATCTCGCCCGGCGTGCCGGGCCCGGCCTCTGGGACGGCGTCCGGCGCGGGACGCGCGTCCTCCGACGGCTCCTCGGGCACGTGGCCCGAGACCTCGGGGGCGGTGTCCGGCACGGCCGGCGCGTCCTCCGACGGCTCCTCGGGCACGTGGCCCGGGACCTCGGGGGCGGTGTCCTGCACCGTTGCCTCCGCCTCCGGGAGGTCCCGGCGGGCGTCGTGCGATGTGTTCTGCTGACCAGCGTCCAGGGCGTCCTGCGCCCCGGCCTGGTTCACCTGTTCGGCATCCATATACAGCTGTGCTCCTGCCGCGGTACGCCGTCCGTACCCGGTCCCCGCAGCTGCTTGGTCGGCGTATCGCCGGTGGGGGTCCACGCGGCGGCCAGAAGTCCTGTGCGTACCCGTCGCGTCCCGCACACCTCGCGAACGGGCGGGGACGGCAACGAGCCAGTCCGGGGCTTCGAGCCGCTGCTCACGAGGGCAACGGTCTTGGGCCGGCGGCGGACGCGCTCAATCCGATGAGAGCCGCGGGTCCTGCCGACCTGGGGTCGAAGTCCGACTGGGCCGAGATCCCGCGTACGGGCGGGCTCGACCGTGGCCAGTATCTCACAGACGCCCCGGTGCGGGCCGGATTGGCTCCGTCACGGCCCGCAACCCGCGGGCACGGGGCCGGGAGAGCCCCCGGGGAGCATCAGGGGGCATCGCCTAGGATCGGCGTGTGACCTCCACTCCGCCCCGCCTCGACGACTCCCCCGCCGTGTCCCGCGGCCCGGACGCCCGCGCCGACCGGCGCTGGGGCCTCGTGACCCTCGTGACCGGGCTCCTGGGCTTCTACGGCGCCGCCACGCTGGTGTACGAGCGGCTCCAGCTCTTCCTCGACGCCGGCCACCGCACCAGCTGCGACATCAACTCGTGGCTGTCCTGCGGCACCGTCATGCGCACGCCCCAGGCGGAGGCCTTCGGCTTCCCCAACCCCTTCATCGGCATCGTCGCCTACGCGGTCGTCGTGGCCGTGGCGCTCGCGGTGCTGGCAGGTGCCCGGTTCGCCGCCTGGTACTGGTGGGGACTGCAGATCGGGGTGACCCTCGGCTGGGCCTTCGTGCTGTGGCTGTGGTGGCAGACCACCTTCGAGATCAACGCCCTGTGCCTGTACTGCATGCTCGTGTGGGTGATGCAGACCGTCCTGCTGGTGCACACCACGACCCGCAACCTGCGCGGCGGGGTGCTGCCGGCGCCGGCCGGCGTGGCGCGCGGCGCCGAGCAGTGGGCGTGGTTCGTCTCCGCCGCCCTGCTCGTGCTGCTCTTCGGGACCGTCCTGGTCCGGTTCGCCGGGGTCATCTTCCCTGCCTGAGCCCGCCCGGTGCCGTGCGGCTCCGCCGGACGCCGCACGGCACCGACGACGACGGCCTCCGCCCGTGCTGGGCGGAGGCCGTCGTCGTCGGTGCGCACCGGGGTCCGGCGGGCTCAGGGCTCAGGGCTCAGGGCTCAGGCGAACCAGATGCCGATCTCACGCTCGGCGGACTCCGGGGAGTCGGAGCCGTGCACGATGTTCTGCTGGACCTTCTCGCCCCAGTCCCGGCCGAGGTCGCCGCGGATCGTGCCCGGCGCGGCGGTGGTCGGCTCGGTGGTCCCGGCCAGGGACCGGAAGCCCTCGATCACCCGGTGGCCCTCGACGACGGCGGCCACGACCGGGCCGCTCAGCATGAACTCGACGAGCGGCTCGTAGAACGGCTTCCCCTGGTGCTCGGCGTAGTGCTGCTCCAGCACGGAGCGCTCCGCGTGCAGCAGGCGCAGGTCGACGAGGCGGTAGCCCTTCGCCTCGATCCGGGCGAGCACCTCGCCGGTGAGGCCGCGGGCCACGCCGTCGGGCTTGACGAGGACGAGGGTGCGTTCCGTGGTCATGGGGGTCCTTCCGAGGTGCGGGTCCAGGATGTCGGTGCCCAGCCTAGCCGTCCGGGTGCTCCCGCTCCCACTGCGCCTGGGCGGCGTCGCGGGCGACGTTCTCCCGGTCCAGCCGCGCCCCGGTGAGCACGGCGTACCACCAGGCGAGCACGGACAGCCCGCCCACGAAGAACATCGTCGGCAGCACGAAGCCGGTGGCCAGGAACACGGCCTGCAGGACCCAGCCGACCGTATACCCCCAGGGCCGGCCCAGCACGGCGGGGGCCAGCCCCAGGAGCAGCGCGAGCGCGGTCCCGCCGGCCAGGATCGCCGTCCGGGCCCCGTCCCCGAGCTCCCGGCCGAGGACCCCGTAGGCGGTGAGGGCCGCGAAGAACGCGATGAACGCCTCCATGACCAGCACCGAGGAGGCGAACATCGTGCGGATCGAGCGCCGCGGCCGGGGCTGCCCGGGGCGCCGGTCGCGCTGGGCTCTGGTCATGCGTGCCACGTGGGACGGGTCCTCTCCTGCGGGGGGTGCGGTCGGTGCGGGGCGCGGGGCACGGTCACAGCCCCAGCAGCGTGCGGGCCTCGCCGACCACGGTGATCGAGCCCGTGACCAGCACGGCGCCGTCGAACTCCGGGCGGGCGGCGGCGTCCTGGACGGCCTCGGTCATCGCGTCGTCGAGCTGCGGGACGGCGTGGACCACGTCCTCCGGGAAGCCGAGGTCCACGGCGAGCTCCACGAGCTCCTGCGGGTCGACCGCCCGGGGCGAGGAGGACCGGGTGAACCAGAACTCGGTGTGGAACTCCTCGTACTCGTCGAGCAGGACCCGCAGCATCGCCTCGGCGTCCTTCTCCCGGAGCATCCCCACCACGAGGTTGAGCTTCCCGAACGTGAAGGCCTCCTTGAGGGCGGCCGCCGCCGCCGTGAGCCCGTGCGGGTTGTGCGCGGCGTCGAGGACCACCGGGGGCGCCTTGCGGGCCAGCTCCAGGCGTCCCGGGGACTCGACGGCGCCCAGCCCGGTGCGGACCAGCTCCGGGTTGAGCTCCTTCTCCCCGCCGCCCAGGAACGCCTCCACGGCGGCGAGGGCCAGGGCCGCGTTCTCCGCCTGGTGGGCGCCGAACAGCGGCAGCAGGACCTCGGGGTACCGCCCGGCCAGGCCCTGGAGCGTGAGCACCTGACCGCCCACGGCCGTGGCGCGGGCCTCCACGCCGAACTCCACGCCGCCGAAGCGGAACGGGACGCCGAGCTCCCGGGCCCGGGCTAGGAGCACCTCGGCGGCCTCCGGGTCCTGCGCGGCGGAGACGAGGAACCCGCCCGGCTTGAGGATCCCGGCCTTCTCGGCGGCGATCTCCCCGAGCGTGTCGCCGAGCAGGTCCGTGTGGTCGAGGTCGATCGGGGTCACCACGGACACCGCGGCGTCCGCCACGTTCGTGGCGTCCCAGGAGCCGCCGATGCCCACCTCGAGGACGACGACGTCGACCGGCGCGTCCGCGAAGACCGCGAACGCGAGCGCCGTGACGGTCTCGAAGTAGCTGAGCCGGGGCTCCCCCCGCTCGGCCAGCTCGGCGTCCACGAAGCCCAGGTACGGGGCGATCTCGCCGAAGACGCGCACGAAGGTCTCGTCGTCGACGGGCGCGCCGTCCACGCTGATCCGCTCGGTGACCCGGGAGAGGTGGGGGCTGGTGTAGCGGCCCACCCGCAGGTCGTGGGCGAGCAGCAGGGCCTCCACCATCCGGGCGGTCGAGGTCTTGCCGTTCGTGCCGGTCAGGTGGATCACCGGGGCGGCGCGCTGCGGCTCCCCCAGGACCTCCATGGTCCGGCGCATCGCGTCCAGGCGCGGGGCCATCCGGTTCTCGGGGGCGCGCTCGAGCAGCCGGGAGTAGACCTCCTCGACGGTCCCCGCCCCACCGGTCCCGGCGAAGGGGGCGCTCACGCCCGCACCGCCCCGGTGCCGGCGGAGGCTCCGGTCGGGGCGCCCACGACGGACACGGCCACGGCCGGTTCGCCCACGCGCAGCTCGAGCTCGGCGGAGAGCGTCTCGCCGGCCACGAGCCCGCGGTTGGCCTCGAGGGCGGCGACCGTCCGCTCGTCGGCGGTGACGACGGTACGGATCCGGTCGGAGACCTGGAGGGCGGCGTCCTTGCGGGCCTGCTGGATCGCCCGGACCATGTCCCGGGCGGTGCCCTCGGCCTCGAGCTCGGGGGTGAGCTCGGTGTCGAGGACGAGGAAGCCGCCGCCGGGCAGGACCGCCACGGCGCGGGACCCGGCCGCGGCGTCCTGCGCCACGACGGTCTCGAGCTCGTACTCGCCCTCCTGCAGCGCCGTTCCGCCGGCGGTGACGGTGCCGTCCTCGGCCGTGCCCCAGTCCCCGGACTTCGCGGCCTTGATCACGGCCTGCACGCCCTTGCCCAGGCGGGGTCCCGCGGCGCGGGCGTTGACCTTGAGCTGCTGGGAGATGCCGAACTGCTCCGCGGAGGCCCGGCCGGCGTCGAGCAGGGTCACCGACTTGAGGTTCAGCTCGTCCGCGACGATGCGCTCGAAGGTGCCCGCGAGCTCGTCTCCCCCGGGCACCACCACGGTCATCCCGGCCAGCGGCTGGCGCACGCGCAGCTGGTGGGCCTTGCGCAGGGCGGAGCCGTTGGAGCAGATCGTGCGGGTCGTCTCCATGCGCGCCACCAGGTCGGCCTCGGCGGGGAACAGCGAGGCGTCCGGCCAGTCGGTCAGGTGCACGGAGCGCCCGGCGGTCAGCCCGCGCCAGATCTCCTCCGCAACCAGGGGCAGCAGCGGGGCGGCCACCCGGCAGACGGTCTCCAGGCAGGTGTACAGCACGTCGAAGGCGACGGTGTCCTCGTCGAAGAACCGGTCCCGGGAGCGGCGCACGTACCAGTTGGTCAGGGTGTCCATGTAGGAGCGCAGGCGCTCCGCGGCCCCGGAGACGTCGTAGCGGTCGAAGGCGTCCTGGACGTCCGTCACGAGCCGGCCGGTGGCGGCCAGCACGAAGCGGTCCATCACGTGCTCCGAGTCGTGGCGGGTCCGGGCCTCGTAGCCGGCGCCGCCGTTCGCGGCGTTCGTGTAGAGGCCGAAGAAGTGGTAGACGTTCCACAGCGGCAGCATCATCTGGCGCACGCCGTCGCGGATGCTCTGCTCCGTGACCACCAGGTTCCCGCCGCGCAGGATGGGGCTGGACATCAGGAACCAGCGCATCGCGTCCGCGCCGTCCCGGTCCAGGACCTCGTTGACGTCCGGGTAGTTGCGCAGGGACTTCGACATCTTCTGCCCGTCCGAGCCCAGCACGATGCCGTGGCTGATGACGTTGCGGAACGCGGGCCGGTCGAACAGCGCGGTCGCCAGGATGTGCAACGTGTAGAACCAGCCGCGGGTCTGGCCGATGTACTCCACGATGAAGTCGCCGGGGTTGTGGGTCTCGAACCACTCCCGGTTCTCCATGGGGTAGTGCACCTGGGCGTACGGCATCGACCCGGAGTCGAACCACACGTCCAGCACCTCGGGCACGCGGCGCATCGTGGCGGCGCCCGTCGGGTCGTCGGGGTTCGGGCGGGTCAGCTCGTCGATCCAGGGCCGGTGCAGGTCGACCTCGCCCCGGTCGTTGACGGGCAGCCGGCCGAAGTCGGCCTCCAGCTCGGCGAGGGAGCCGTAGACGTCGCGGCGCGGGTGCTCGGGGTCGTCGGACTCCCACACCGGGATGGGCGTGCCCCAGTACCGGTTGCGGGAGATCGACCAGTCGCGGGCGTTCTCCAGCCACTTGCCGAACTGGCCGTCCTTGACGTTCTCCGGGATCCAGGTGATCTGCTGGTTGAGCTCGACCATCCGCTCCTTGATCCGGGTGACCTCCACGAACCAGGAGGACACCGCGCGGTAGATGAGCGGGTTCCGGCAGCGCCAGCAGTGCGGGTACGGGTGCTCGTAGCTGGCCTCCCGGACCAGCCGGCCCTGGGCCCTGAGGTCCCGGACCACCGTGCGGGCCACGTCCTTGTCGAAGACGTTGCGCCCGGCGATCCCGGCCAGGGGCGCGCCGGGGGCGAGCCGCTCGTCCTCGAAGAGCCGGTAGAACACCCCGGACTCGTCGAGGGAGAGCACCACGGGGATGTCGTAGCGGGCGCAGACGTTCTGGTCGTCCTCGCCGTAGGCGGGCGCCTGGTGCACGAGCCCGGTGCCGTCGGTGGTGGTGACGTAGTCGGCCACGACGAACTGCCAGGACGTGCCCGTGCCGAAGCGCTCGGCGTCCGCGAAGTAGTCCCACAGCCGCTGGTAGCGCAGCCCCTCGAGGTCGGCCCCGCGGTGCCGGGCGGTCACGGCCGCGGCCGCGGCCGCCGCCGGGTCCTCGGCCTCGCCCCAGCCGAGGTCCTTCGCGTAGGCGCCCAGCAGCTCCTCGGCGACCAGGAAGCGCCGGCCCTCGAGCTCCCCGGCGCCGGGGACCACGGCGTAGACGATCTCGGGGCCCACGGCGATCGCCTGGTTGGTCGGCAGCGTCCAGGGCGTGGTGGTCCAGGCGAGGGCCTCCACCCCGGCGAGCTCGGCGGCCAGTTCGGGCCGGACCGCCCACGAGGCGTCGTCGAGCACGGGGAAGGTGACGGTCACCGTCTGGTCCTGGCGGTCCTGGTAGACGTCGTCGTCCATCCGCAGCTCGTGGTTGGACAGCGGGGTCTCGTCCTTCCAGCAGTAAGGGAGGACGCGGTAGCCGGAGTAGACGAGGCCCTTGTCGTCGAGCGCCTTGAACGCGGCGATCACGGACTCCATGTAGTCCGGGTTGAGGGTCTTGTAGTCGTTGTCGAAGTCGACCCACCGGGCCTGGCGGGTGACGTAGTCCTGCCACTCGGAGGCGTACTTCATCACGGAGGACCGGCAGGCGTCGTTGAACGCCGCGACGCCCATCCGCTCGATCTCCTGCTTGTCCGCCATCCCGAGCTGCTTCATCGCCTCGAGCTCGGCGGGCAGGCCGTGGGTGTCCCAGCCGAAGCGGCGCTCCACCCGGCGTCCCCGCTGGGTCTGGTACCGGGCCACGAGGTCCTTGACGTAGCCCGTGAGGAGGTGCCCGTAGTGCGGCAGTCCGTTGGCGAAGGGCGGGCCGTCGTAGAAGACGAACTCGTTGGAGCCGTCCCGGCCGGGGTCGCGCTGGTCCACGCTGGCCTGGAACGTGCGGTCCTGCGCCCAGTAGGCGAGGACGCGCTCCTCCACGGCGGGGAACGCGGGCGCCGCGGGCACGCCCCGGGCGGCGGGGTCGGTGGTCGCCTTGGGGTAGACGGGCTGGTCTGACACGGGGTCCATCCTCGTTCTGACGTCGGTGCTGCTCGTGCGGGTCAGGGTGCAAGGACGCTGCCGGCCGGTCGCCCGGGGCGGAACGCGGTACCACCTCGCTTGCGCCCCGGTCCCCTGGGGGACGCGGGCCGCCGCTCGTCGACTGCTGTGACGGGCTTACCCGTTCGGTTCTACTGGGGCGCGCCCCGGGGCGGGGCGGGCCTGTTCTTCCGAAGACTCCCCGGTGATGGCCGGATCGACGCCGTGATGACTGCCCCCATCTTAACCCACCGGCGACTTCGCCGAGGTCGCGGGGAGGGCTACCGGCCGCGGATCAGCTTGTGCGGGGCCGCCTGGGCGACCGGCTTGATGGTCACGGTGTCGAGGTCCACGTGGTGGGGCAGGTTCACCGCGAAGGCGCACACCTGGGCGACGTCCTCTGAGGTGAGGGGCTTGTCCACGCCCGCGTAGACCTTCTCCGCGGCCTCCTGGTCCCCGCCGAGACGGTTGAGGGAGAACTCCGGGGTGTGCACGAGGCCCGGGGCGATCTCGACGACGCGCACGTTGTGCTCGGCCTCCTCGAGCCGCAGCGCCTCCGTCATGGCCCGCTCGGCGAACTTCGCGGCGTTGTAGCCGCCGCCGCCCTCGTAGGCCCGGTGCGCGGCGAGGGACGTGAGGTTCAGGACGGTGCCCTCGCCGTTGGCGCGCAGCGCCGGGAGGAAGGCGCGGGTCAGGCGCATCGTGCCGAGCACGTTGACCTGGTACATCCACTCCCAGTCCTCGGTGCTGGCCTCGGCCACGCGGTCCGTGCCGCGGGCGCCGCCGGAGATGTTGAGCAGCGCGTCCACGCGGCCCTGCTCCTCCAGCACCTGGTCCCGGAGGGCCTCGACGTCGGCGTCCGAGGTGATGTCGCACGGCGCGGGCACGGCCCCCGTCTCGCGGGCCAGGGCCTCGAGCCGTTCGGCGCGGCGGGCCACCGCGTAGACGGTCCAGCCGGACCGGCGCAGCTCGCGCGCGGTGGCCTCCCCGATGCCGGTCGACGCGCCGGTGACGACGGCGACCCTGCCGGTGTGCGTGGTGGAGCTCTGCTGATCGGTCATGGGTCCCACGCTAGCCGGGCGCCGGGCGCCGCCCAAGCACCGGGGCGTCGGGGCGCGCGCCGGGGCTCGTGAGAGACTGGTCGGCATGGCTGACAACACGCAGGGCACAGACACGCCCGGGACCGCACCGGAGACCACGCCCGAGACCACGCCCGTGACCGTTCCCGACAAGCCCGCCCTGGAGGGCCTCGAGCAGAAGTACGCGCGCAGGTGGCGCGAGGAGGGCACCTTCGCCTTCGACGAGGACACCACGCGCGAGCAGGTCTACTCGATCGACACTCCCCCGCCGACCGCCTCGGGCTCCCTGCACGTCGGCCACATGTTCTCCTACACGCAGACGGACGTGATCGCCCGCTTCCAGCGGATGAGCGGCAAGAACGTCTTCTACCCGCTGGGCTGGGACGACAACGGCCTGCCCACCGAGCGCCGCGTGCAGAACTACTACGGCGTGCGCTGCGACCCCACGAGGCCCTACGTCGAGGGCTACCGCCCGCCGGAGAAGCCCGCGAAGAACCAGCGCGACTGGGACGTGGTCTCCCGCAAGAACTTCATCGAGCTCTGCGAGGAGCTGGCCGTCGAGGACGAGAAGGTCTTCGAGCAGCTGTTCTCCACCCTGGGCCTGTCCGTGGACTGGACCCGCACCTACCGCACCATCGACGCCCGCTCCCGGGCCGTCTCCCAGCGCGCCTTCCTCCAGGACCTCGCGGCCGGCAACGCCTACATGGCCGAGGCCCCCACCCTGTGGGACGTCACCTTCCGCACCGCCGTGGCCCAGGCCGAGCTCGAAGACCGGGAGCGGGAGGGCACCTACCACCGGGTCGCCTTCCACCGTCCCGACGGCGAGCCGGTGCACATCGAGACCACCCGCCCCGAGCTGCTGCCCGCGTGCGTGGCCCTCGTGGCCCACCCGGACGACGAGCGCTACCAGCCGCTGTTCGGCACCACGGTGCGCTCCCCCCTGTTCGACGTCGAGGTCGAGGTGCGGGCGCACCCGCTGGCCAAGCCGGACAAGGGCTCCGGGATCGCCATGATCTGCACCTTCGGCGACCTCACCGACGTGACGTGGTGGCGGGAGCTGGACCTCCCGACCCGGGCGCTGATCGGCCGTGACGGCCGCTTCGCGAGCGAGACCCCGGAGTGGATCGCCGCCGGCGCCCCGGCCGAGCGCTACGCCGAGGTGGCGGGCAGGACCGTGTTCTCGGCGCAGCAGGCCGTCGTGGAGATGCTCCGGGAGTCCGGGGACCTGGCGGGCGAGCCCCGGAAGGTCATGCACCCGGTGAACTTCTACGAGAAGGGCGACAAGCCGCTCGAGGTCGTCACCTCCCGCCAGTGGTACATCCGCAACGGCGGCCGCGACGCCGACCGGCGCGAGGCGCTCATCGGGCGCGGGCGCGAGATGGACTGGCACCCCGCGTTCATGCGGTCCCGGTACGAGAACTGGATCGAGGGCCTGCACGGCGACTGGCTGATCTCCCGCCAGCGCTTCTTCGGGGTGCCCTTCCCGGTCTGGTACCGGCTCGACGGCGACGGCAACCCGGACTACGACGACCCCGTCCTGCCCGCCCTCGACCAGCTGCCCGTGGACCCGGCCGCCGACCCGGCCCCCGGCTTCGACGAGACCCAGCGGGACCAGCCGCACGGCTTCACCGGCGACCCGGACGTGCTCGACACCTGGGCGACGTCCTCGCTGTCCCCCCAGATCGCCACCGGCTGGGCGTTCGACGAGCGGCTGCACGCCAACACCTTCCCGATGGACCTCCGGCCCCAGGGCCACGACATCATCCGCACCTGGCTGTTCTCCACGGTGGTGCGCTCCGAGTCGCTGGCCGGCACGGTGCCTTGGACCAACACCGCGCTCTCCGGGTGGATCCTCGACCCGGACCGCAAGAAGATGTCCAAGTCCAAGGGCAACGTGGTGGTCCCCACCGAGGTGCTCGAGAACTACGGGGCCGACGCGGTGCGCTACTGGGCCGCCTCCGCCCGCCTGGGCGCGGACACCGCCTACGACGAGGGGCAGATGAAGATCGGCCGCCGGCTGGCCATCAAGCTGCTCAACGCCTCGAAGTTCGTCCTCGCCCAGGGCGTCACCGAGGCCTCCGTGCTCGGCGCCGGGGCGTCCGCGGACGTCGTGACCGACGCGGTGGACCGTGCGCTGCTCGCCCAGCTGGCCACGGTCGTAGAGCGCGCCGGCCAGGCGTTCCGGGACTACGAGTACGCCCGGGCCCTGCAGCTCACCGAGCAGTTCTTCTGGACCTTCACCGACGACTACGTCGAGCTCGTGAAGGACCGGGCCTACGGGGCCCGCGGGGCGGCCGCGCAGGCGTCCGTGCACGCCGCGCTCGCCACGACCCTCGACGCGCTGCTGCGCCTGTTCGCCCCCGTCCTGCCGTTCGCCACGGACGAGGTCTGGTCCTGGTGGCGCACCGGCTCCGTGCACCGGGCCTCGTGGCCGGGCGTCGAGGGCTTCGCGGACGCCGTGACCGACGCCGACCCGGAGGTGCTCACGACCGTGGGCGAGGCCCTCTCGGGGCTGCGCAAGGCCAAGTCCGAGGCCAAGGTCAAGCAGCGCACCGAGGTGCGCTCGGCGACCATCACGGCCGCCTCCGAGGACGTCGCCCGCCTCGAGGCGGGCCTGGGCGACCTCAAGGCCGCGGGCAACGCCGCCGAGCTCGTGCTCGTCGCCGGGCCCGAGGGCCTCGCCGTGCGCGACGTCGAGCTGGTCCCCGCGGAGGAGCCGGCCCGGTAGCGCCGTCCCCGGTGCGCAGCACGAGGGCCCGGCCGCCGCGGCGGCCGGGCCCTCGTGCTGTCCGGGACCCGGGTCGGTCCGGGTCGCTGCTCAGTCGAAGATCGGGCCCTCGTCACGACCGCGCTTGAGCTCGTAGAACCCGTGGTGGGAGACCAGGGCCAGGCAGCCGTCCCAGACCCGGGCGGCGTCCTCGCCCCGGGGCGCCGGCGTGAAGACCGGGCCGAAGAAGCCCACGCCGTTGACGGAGATGCAAGGCGTGCCGATGTCCTCGCCGGCGACCGCCTGGGCGGCCTCCGTGGAGGCTCGCAGCGCGTCGTCGAACTCGGTGGCGTGCCGGGCTGCCGCGAGCTCCGCGGGCAGGCCGACCTCCTCGAGGGACTCGGTGATGATCTGCTCCAGGTCCTCGATCCCCCCGGGGTGGCGCCGCGTGCCCATGGCGTCGTAGAGCCTCTTGTTGTACTCGTCACCGTGGGCGCGGGCCGCGGCCTCGACCACGCGCACGAGCCACATCGACTCCTCGTGGCCGTGGTGGTGGTTGCCGGGGTTCTCCTCGTTGAGGATGCCCAGCGAGATGATCCGCCAGTCCACCTCGACGTCGCGCAGCCGCTCGACCTCCTCCATCCACCGCGAGGTCATCCAGGCCCAGGGGCACAGGGGGTCGAACCAGAACTCCACCTTGTCCGTCATCAGCTTCCTCTCGTGCGGGCGTCCGCCGGGAGTGGCGGACGCGTCACCGGGTAGAAGCCACGGCTCAGGCGGTTTTGTTCCGGTTCTGCTCCTCGCGGATCATCTCGTGGGTGATGATCTCCGGCTCGGCCTGCTTGGCCACGGCCTCGGCGGTGACCAGCACGGCGGCGATGTCCTCCCGGCTGGGGAGCTCGAACATGACGGGCTGGAGCACGTCCTCGAGGATGGCGCGCAGCCCGCGGGCGCCCGTGCCCCGCTGGATCGCGAGCTCGGCGACGGCGGTCAGCGCCTCGGGGTCGAACGTCAGCTCGACGCCGTCCAGCTGGAACATCTTCTTGTACTGCTTCACGAGCGCGTTGCGCGGCTCGGTCAGGATGCGGGTGAGATCGGCCACCGACAGCTCGCGCAGCGTGGTCACCACGGGCAGACGGCCGATCAGCTCGGGGATCAGGCCGAACTTCAGCAGGTCCTCCGGCATGACGTCGGCCATCACCTCGTGGCGCGGCCCGCTCTGCTTCAGCTCCGCGCCGAAGCCGATGCTCGTCCGGCCCGCACGGGAGTCCACGATGTCCTCGAGCCCGGCGAAGGCGCCGGCCACGACGAACAGCACGTTGGTGGTGTCGATCTGGATGAACTCCTGCTGCGGGTGCTTGCGCCCGCCCTGCGGGGGCACCGAGGCCACGGTGCCCTCGAGGATCTTCAGCAGCGCCTGCTGCACGCCCTCGCCGGAGACGTCGCGGGTGATCGAGGGGTTCTCGGACTTGCGGGAGATCTTGTCGATCTCGTCGATGTAGATGATCCCCGTCTCGGCCCGCTTGACGTCGTAGTCCGCGGCCTGGATGAGCTTGAGCAGGATGTTCTCGACGTCCTCGCCGACGTAGCCGGCCTCCGTGAGGGACGTGGCGTCCGCCACCGCGAAGGGCACGTCGAGCTTGCGGGCCAGGGACTGGGCCAGGTACGTCTTGCCGGAGCCGGTGGGGCCGACCAGCAGGATGTTGGACTTCGCGATCTCGACGTCCTCGTCACCGGCCGCCGTGGCCAGGGACAGGGGCTTGCCGTTCTCGCCGGCCCGGACCCGCTTGTAGTGGTTGTACACGGCCACGGCCAGCGCCCGCTTGGCGGTCTCCTGGCCGATCACGTACTGGTGGAGGTGCTGGTAGATCTCGTGGGGCGTGGGGAGCTCCTGCTGCTCGAGGTCCTTGACCTCGCTCAGCTCCTCCTCGATGATCTCGTTGCACAGCTCGATGCACTCGTCGCAGATGTAGACGCGCGGGCCCGCGATGAGCTTGCGGACCTGCTTCTGGCTCTTGCCGCAGAAGGAGCACTTGAGCAGATCCGCGGTCTCGCCGATGCGCGCCATGAAACAGTCCTCTGGTCGGGGTACGGGAATCCTCGTCCAGGATAGGCGAGGACCGGGTCCCGCCCCAACACCAGGGCGCCCCGGTGCGCCGCGACCGGTCGGGTCGCGGCGCACCGGGGCGCTGCGGATGGGCTGCGGCGGGTGGCCCGGGTCAGGAGGTGACGGTCGCGGGCTTGTGGATCTTCCGGGACTCCAGGACGTGGTCCACGATCCCGTACTCCTTGGCGGCGGACGCGGTGAGGATCTTGTCGCGCTCGATGTCCCGGTTGACCTCCTCGGCGGTCTTGCCGGAGTGCAGGGCCAGGGTCTCCTCCAGCCACTCGCGCATGCGCATGATCTCGTTGGCCTGGATCTCGATGTCCGAGGCCTGGCCCCCGCCCTGACCGGACATGGCCGGCTGGTGGATGAGCACGCGGGCGTTCGGCAGGGCCAGGCGCTTGCCGGGGGTGCCGCCGGCGAGCAGCACGGCCGCCGCGGACGCGGCCTGTCCGAGGCACACCGTCTGGACCTCGGGGCGGATGAACTGCATGGTGTCGTAGATCGCGGTCATCGCGGTGAACGACCCGCCCGGGGAGTTGATGTACATCGTGATGTCCCGGTCGGCGTCCTGCGCCTCGAGCACGAGCAGCTGCGCCATGACGTCGTCGGCCGAGGCGTCGTCGACCTGGACGCCCAGGAAGATGATCCGGTCCTCGAACAGCTTGGTGTAGGGGTTCTGCCGGCGGTACCCGTAGGGGGTGCGCTCCTCGAAGTCGGGGAGCACGTAGCGGCTGGTGGGCAGGGCGGCCGCGGAACCGGCCGTGGACGAAGGTCCGTGGGTGAAGGTCATGGTTGAGTTCCTCGGAGGTCTGGAAGAGCGTGCCTGATGACGTGGTGGGACCGCCGAGGTCCTACTCCTGGTCCTTCATGGTCCCGCCGCCGCCGGTCATGGAGCCGGCCGAGCTGGCGATGTGGTCGAAGAAGCCGTACTCGAGGCCGCGCTGGGCGTCGAACCAGTTGTCGCGGTCGTTGTCCCGGAGGATCGTCTCCAGGGACTGGCCGGTCTGCTCGGCGGTGAGCTCCGCGAGTCGCTGCTTCATCGACAGGATCAGCTCGGCCTGCACCCGGATGTCCGAGGCGGTGCCGCCCATGCCGCCGGAGGGCTGGTGCATGAGGATCCGGGCGTTCGGGGTGGAGTAGCGCTTGCCCTTGGTGCCCGAGGACAGCAGGAACTGGCCCATCGACGCGGCCAGGCCGGTGGCCACGGTCACCACGTCGTTCGGGATGAGCTGCATGGTGTCGTAGATCGCCATGCCCGCGGTGACGGAGCCGCCCGGGGAGTTGATGTACAGGAAGATGTCCGCCTGGGGGTCCTCGGCCGAGAGCAGCAGCATCTGCGAGCAGATGAGGTTCGCGTTGTCGTCGCGCACCTCGGAGCCCAGCCAGATGATGCGCTCCTTGAGCAGCCGGTTGTAGACGTAGTCGTCCTGGCCGCCCATGGGGCCGCCGCCCTGCAGGCGCGGTCCGGTGGAGGTTGCGTGGGTCGAGCCGAACGGCGACTCGTGAGCGGAGGTCATGTAACAGTGCCTCTTTCGTCCGTGTGGTCCGGTGATCTCTGAACAGAACACTAGTGCCCGCCCCGGGTCCCGGCCGGTCCCCGTCCGGGTTGTTCGCTGATGGCGCATGGTCGCGGGCGCGCCCGCCGCACACGACGACGCCGCCGTCCCGGACGGGACGGCGGCGTCGTCGGGAGCGGTGTCAGGACGTCACTTGGCGGAGTCCGGGGAGTCGGCCGAGTCGGCCGACTCCGGGGAGTCGGCGGACTCCGCGGACTCGGGCGAGTCGGCGGACTCCTCCTCGGTGCCCGGGGTCGGGGCCGCGGTGGTCTCCTCGGGCTCGACCTCCTCGGCGGGCTCCCCCGCCTGCTCCTCGCCCTGCGGGCGCACGAACTCGGAGAGGTCCACCGTGTTGCCCTCGGTGTCGGTGACCGTCGCGTACTCCAGGACCTTGGCCAGGGCCTTGCGGCGGCGCACCTCACCCACCATCAGGCCGGCCTGGCCCGAGGAGTCGAGCAGCTGGGCGAACTGGTTCGGGTCCATGCCGTACTGCTGGGACATGTTGATGATGTAGTCGATCAGCTCGGACTGCTCGACGCCGATCTCCTCGGCCTCGGCGACCGCGTCCAGCACGATCTCGTTGCGGAACGCGTCCTCGGCGTTCTTCTGCACCTCGGCCCGGTGGTCCGCGGTGTCGTGGTCCGCCTCGGCCTGCGGGTTGTCGAAGTGCTGGGCGATCTGCTCGTCGATCACGGCCTGCGGCACGGGGATCTCCACGAGGGCCAGCAGCTTCTCCAGGACCTTGTCGCGGGCCTCGACGCCCTGCTCCACCACGGTGCCCTCGGCGGCCTGCTTCTTCAGGTCCTCCTTGAGCTCCTCGATGGTGTCGAACTCGGAGGCCAGCTGGGCGAACTCGTCGTCGGCCTCGGGCAGCTCGCGCTCCTTGACGGCGGTGACCTTGACCTTGACGACGGCGTCCTCGCCGCTGTGCTCGCCGCCGGCGAGCTTGGTCTCGAAGGTGGCGTCCTCGTCGGCGGACAGACCGGTGATGGCCTCGTCCATGCCCTCGAGCATCGTGCCGGCGCCCACCTGGTAGGACAGGTCGTTGGCGGCGTCGACCTCCTCGCCGTCGACCAGGGCCTGCAGGTCGAGGGTGACGAAGTCGCCCTCGGCGGCGGGACGGTCCACGGTCTTGAGGGTGCCGAAGCGCCCGCGCAGCTCGTCGAGCGCCTTCTGCTCGTCCTCGGCGGAGGCCTCGCGGGCCTCCACCTCGACCTCGAGGCCCTTGTAGTCGGGCAGTTCGATCTCGGGGCGCACGGCCACGTCGATCTCGACCTTGACGTCGGCCTCGCGGTCCGTCTCGTCCGGCTTGGCGAGGACCTCGACCTGGGGCTGGGTCAGCGGGGTGATCTCGTTCTCCGCCAGCGCCTGCTGGAAGAAGGTGTTCAGGCCCTCGTTGAGCGCGTTCTCGACGACGAAGTCGAAGCCCACGCGCTGCTCGATCAGCCGCGCCGGAACCTTGCCGCGGCGGAAGCCGGGGACCTGGATCTGGTTGGCGAGCGAGGTGTAGGTCTGGTCGATGAACGGCTTCAGTTCCGCGAACGGGACGTCCACCACGATCTTGACCTGGGTGGGGTTGAGTTTCTCGACGGCGCTCTTCACTTCCGCTGCACTCCTGAGTGGTAGGTCGGTTGGGTCTTCCGGTGCCGCTCTCCGGCCCGGGACAGTCGGGAAGGCGGCTGCCCGGCAGGACCGGGCAGCCGCTCCAACGTCGGGGCGACAGGACTCGAACCTGCGATCTCCTGCTCCCAAAGCAGGCGCGCTAGCCACTACGCTACGCCCCGGTACCTGCAGCCTCGGCTGCAACGACTGCGGTCCGGTGCACGAGCACGGACCACCGGCGAGTCTACCGGCTGGGCGGACGGGGCCGCACCTCGGCCCGCCGGACCCCGCTCCGCACGACCCGCCGGCGTCCTGCCGACCGCGCTCCGCGGGTGCGCCCGCGCCCCGGGATTTGACACCGCGCGCGCCGGGCCGGTTAATGGGAAGGCCTCGACAGAGCGCTCCGCGGGGATGTAGCTCAATGGTAGAGCCTCAGTCTTCCAAACTGATTACGCGGGTTCGATTCCCGTCATCCCCTCTCCGTGCACGAACGCCCCGGTCCCGCTGGACCGGGGCGTTCGTCGTCCCCGGCGGCACCTCGGCCCGGCCCCCGGCGCGTCTCAGCGGCGCAGCCCGACCACCCGCCACACCGCGCCCCGGTCCGCGTGCACGGGACGCAGCCCGTGCTCCTGCAGGACGGCGAGCATGGCCGCCGGGGAGTGCACGTAGGTGCGGAAGGGCGTCCCGGCGGCGCGGAGGCCCAGGTTCTCCAGGGCGGCGAGCGCCCGCAGGAGGCGGTGCCCGGGCGGGTGGCTGAACACGAGCAGACGCGTCGCCCGGTCCGCGGCGGCGCCCAGGAGCCGTTCGTGGTCGGGGTAGCAGCACACGACCCGGTGCAGCACCACGACGTCGTGCGGGGCGACCGCCTCCGGGTCCGTCGCGATGTCGAGCTGCATGCGCACCACACGGCCGGACACCCCGGCGGCGGCGGCCAGCTCCGCGGCCTCGGCCTCGTAGGAGTCCACGAGCTCCAGGTTCGTGGTCCGCGCGGCGCCCCGGCGCAGCAGCTCGAGCTGGATCCCGCCCACGCCGCCGCCGATCTCCAGCACGCTGGCCCCCTCGACGCCCTGGGCGGCGAGGAACTCCACGACCCGCCGGGAGGCGCGGTCGAGGCCCCGCCGCCGGTACCGGCGGGCGAGGCGCCGCGCGAAGCGGGGGCCGAAGACGCGCCGGTAGCCGGGCGCGCCGCAGCAACTGGACACGGCTCCAGGCTACGCCGTGGAACCCGACCCGGTCAGCGCTGGCAGGAGGGGCACCAGTAGAGCGTGCGCCCCTCGAGCTCCCCCGCCGCCACGGGCGTCCCGCACCGGCGGCACGGCAGGCCCTGCCGCTTGTAGACGAGGTGGGCGTGCCCGGGCCACGCCTGCGCCTCCGAGATCCCCGGGCGGTCCGCGGCGTCGGTCGTCAGGATCCGGCCCAGCCGCACGCCCGTGCACATGAGGGCCGCGTTCTCCGCCCACAGCCCCAGCAGCGCCGGCTCGTCGAGGGCGCGCCCCGGCGTCATCGGGTCCAGTCCGCGGCGGAACAGGGACTCCGCCCGGAAGATGTTGCCCACCCCGGCCAGCACGGCCTGGTCCATGAGCAGCGCGCCCACCGGGCGGCGGCTGCGCCGCACGGCGGCCACGAACGGCGCGGGGTCCGCGTGCGGGTCGAGCGGGTCCGGGCCCAGCCGCGCCCGGGCCGCCTCGGCCTCGGCGGAGCTCTCCAGCACGCACAGCGTCGGCCCGCGCAGATCGGCCCAGCCCTCGTCCCCGACCAGCCGCACGCGCACCGCCCCCACGGGCGCCGGCGGCAGCAGCGGGCCGGCGGGAGCGGCGTCGTCGTCGTGCGCCTCCCGCTCCCCGATCCGGCGCGGGGCCCCGATGGAGGAGGCGCCGCGGAAGCGGTCGGTGCCGCCGAAGCTCCACGCGCCGTAGAGGCCGAGGTGCGAGCGCAGCACCCGATCCCCGGCGAAGTCGAGGAACAGCTGCTTGCCGTGGGCCCGCGCCCCCTCCAGCACGGCGCCGTCCAGGGCGTGCGCCCCGGCGGCGAAGCGCCCCTGCGGGGAGCTCACGGCCAGGGCCTGTCCCACGAAGCAGTCGGCGAACTGGCGGGCGAGGCGGTGGACCGAGTGGCCCTCCGGCACTCAGGCCTCCCGGGCGGCCGGGAACTCGCGCGGGCGCAGGTCCTCGAGTTTTCCCGCGACGGTGCCGGTGGACTCGTACTCGCCGATCTGGGCGATCCGGCGCTCGTGGCGCTCGTCCCCGGAGAAGGGCTCCGCGAGGAACGCCCGGACGATCGCCAGCGCCTCCTCCTGCGGGTGCTGGCGCCCACCGACGGCCACGACCTGGGCGTCGTTGTGCTGGCGCGCGAGCCGGGCGGTGTCCAGGTTCCAGGCCAGGGCGGCACGGATGCCCTCGACCTTGTTGGCGGCGATCTGCTCGCCGTTGCCCGACCCGCCCAGGACGATCCCGAGGGAGTCGAGCCCCGCCTCCCGGTCCGCCCGGACGGCGCGCGCGGCGCTGATGCAGAACGCGGGGTAGTCGTCGAGGGCGTCGTACTCGGCGGGGCCGTGGTCGACGAGGTCGTAGCCGGCGGCGACGAGCTCCTCGACCAGGAAGCGGGAGAGGTCCAGGCCGGCGTGGTCGGTGGCGATGTGGACGCGCATGGGCGGCGTGCTCCTGGGGTTCGCGGGAACGGGGCGGGATCGAGGCGCAGGGCCCGCGCGGACGGACCGGCCGCCCTCCAGCGTAGTGCGTGCCGCGCACACCGCAGGGCCTCCCCGGGCGGCCGGGACCCGGCTGACATAATGGGACGATCCCCTGCGGCCCACCGGTCGCGGACGCCCCGATCCCGAGCCATCCCGACCCGACCCCGACCCCGACGAGAGGACGGCACTGAAGTGCCCGGAACCAACCTGACCCGCCAGGAGGCGGCCGCGCGGGCCGAGACCGTGGCGGTGGACGCCTACGAGGTGGTCCTCGACCTGACCCGCGGCGAGCGCGTCTTCCGCTCCACGACCACCGTGCGCTTCCGGGCGACCCCGGGCGCCTCGACGTTCATCGACGCGATCACCGACGCGGTGCACTCCGTGGTGCTCAACGGCACCGAGCTCGATCCCGCCGAGGTCTCGGACGGCGTGCGGATCCAGCTGCCCGGGCTCGCCGCGGACAACGTGCTCACGGTCGAGTCGGACTGCCGGTACATGAACACCGGCGAGGGCCTGCACCGGTTCGTGGACCCGGTCGACGACGAGGTCTACCTCTACACCCAGTTCGAGGTGGCGGACACCCGGCGCGTGTTCGCCGTGTTCGAGCAGCCGGACCTCAAGGCGCGCTTCGCGTTCACGGTCACGGCCCCCGCGCACTGGACGGTCGTCTCGACCCAGCCCACCCCGGAGCCCGTCGCCGCCGGCGAGGGCGCCGCCACGTGGTCCTTCACCCCCACCCCGGTGGTCCCCTGCTACGTCACGGCGCTGATCGCCGGCCCGTACGCGTCCGTGCACGACGAGCTCACCAGCGCCGACGGCCGCACGATCCCCCTGGGCCTGTACGCCCGCCGCTCGCTCGTGGAGCACGTCGAGGCGGAGGAGATGTTCGGCATCACCAAGCGCGGCTTCGAGTTCTTCGAGGCGCAGTTCGGGGTGCCTTACCCGTTCGAGAAGTACGACCAGCTGTTCGTCCCGCAGTTCAACGCCGGGGCCATGGAGAACGCCGGCGCGGTGACCTTCGTGGAGCTCTACGTCTTCCGCTCCCGGCCCACGCAGGCCCGGGTGGAGCGGCGGGCCATCACGGTCCTGCACGAGCTGGCCCACATGTGGTTCGGGGACTTCGTGACCATGCGCTGGTGGAACGACCTGTGGCTCAACGAGTCCTTCGCCGAGTTCATGTCCACCCTCGCCGCGGCGGAGAACACCCGGTACACGGAGGCGTGGACCACGTTCGCCGCCGGGGAGAAGTCCTGGGGCTACGAGCAGGACCAGCTGCCCACCACCCACCCCATCAAGGCCGAGATCCGGGACCTCGAGGACGTGCTGGTGAACTTCGACGGCATCACCTACGCCAAGGGCGCCTCGGTGCTCAAGCAGCTGGTGGCCTGGGTGGGCCAGGCGCAGTTCATGGCCGGGCTGAACCGGTACTTCCGGGAGCACGCGTGGGGCAACACCGAGCTGCGCGACCTCATGGTCCGGCTCGAGGAGGCCAGCGGCCGGGACCTCGACGAGTGGGCCGCGAAGTGGCTCGAGACCGCCGGGGTGAACACGCTGACCCCGGAGCTCGAGACCGACCAGGACGGGATCATCCGCTCCTTCCGGATCCGGCAGACCGCCCCCGACGAGCACCCCACGCTGCGCCCGCACCGCCTGGCCGTGGGCTTCTACGACCACGACGGGGAGCAGGGCAAGCTCGTGCGCACGCACCGGGTCGAGCTCGACGTCGACGGCCCGTCCACGGAGGTGCCGCAGCTGGTGGGCCGGGAGCTGCCGGACCTCGTGCTGCTCAACGACGACGACCTCGCCTACGCGAAGATCCGCCTCGACGAGTGCTCCCTGGACACCGCCCTGACCCACCTGAAGAACTTCGAGGACACGCTCCCGCGCGCCCTCGTCCAGGCGTCCGTGTGGGACGGCGTGCACGACGGCGAGACGCCCGCCCGCCGCTACGTGGAGCTCGTGCTCGACAACATCGCCCACGAGACGTCCTCGACCGGCATCCAGGTGCAGCTGCGCCAGCTGGACACCGTGCTCGACGGCTACGTGGCCGAGCCCGTGCGCGGGGCCACCGTGCGGGCCGCCGCCGACCGGCTCCGCCGGCTCACCGAGGAGGCGGCGCCCGGCTCCGACCAGCAGCTGCAGTTCCTCCGGGCCTTCGCCCGGCACGCCCGCACCGACGAGCAGCTGGACGTCCTCGAGCAGCTCCTCGACGGGCGGCGCACCCTGGAGGGCCTGGCGCTGGACACCGACCTGCGCTGGAGCCTGCTCACCGCGCTGTGCGCCGGCGGGCGTGCCGGCGACGCGGAGGTGGACGCGATGCTCGCGCAGGACAACACCGAGAACGGCGCGATCGCGGCCGCCCGCGCCCGGGCCGCCATCCCCACGGCCGAGGCCAAGGCCCGGGCGTGGCAGCAGATCATGGTGGACGGGTCGCTGCCCAACTCCATCCAGGACGCGGCGATCGACGGCTTCCGCACGGCCGCCGACACCTCCCTGCTGGCGCCCTGGGCCGAGGAGTACTTCGCGGCGATCCCCGGCGTGTGGCGCACCCGGACCCACGAGCTGGCCCAGCAGATCGCGATCGGCATGTACCCGAACATCCCCGCCCAGGAGACGGTCGACGCCGCGGACGCCTTCCTCGCGGACCTGCCCGAGGACCTGCACGGGCTCCGCCGGCTGGTCCTCGAGCAGCGCGACGCGACGGCCCGCGCGGTCCGGGCGCAGGCCGTGGACGCCGCCTACGAGGTGGTGCGCGCATGAGCGACGAGCAGCAGCGCCCCGGTCCGGCCGGGCACGGACCCGGGGGGCCCGGCTCGACGCCCCCGGCCGGCCAGGACCCGCGCACCGACCCCGCCGCGGCGGCCCCGCCCGGGGCGCGCTCCTTCGCGGTCGGGGCGCCCCTGTCCCAGCTGCGCCGCCCCGTGCCGCAGGTCGGCGACGAGCGGGAGCAGGCCGAGGCCGGCACGGCGTCGTCGTTCTACGACCAGGTGGGCGGGCACGAGACGTTCGTGAAGCTCGTGCACGAGTTCTACGCCCGGGTGGCCGAGGACGAGCGGTTCCGGGCGCTCTACCCGGAGGACGACCTCGGCCCCGCCGAGGAGCGGCTGCGGATGTTCCTCGAGCAGTACTGGGGCGGACCGACCACCTACTCGGAGCAGCGCGGGCACCCGCGGCTGCGGATGCGGCACATGCCGTTCCCCGTGGACACGTGGGCGCGCGAGACGTGGCTGACGCACATGCGCGCGGCCCTGGACACCCTGGAGCTCTCCCCGCTGCACGACGGGATCATCTGGGACTACTTCGACCGCGCCGCCCACGCCATGATCAACCGTCCCGGCTGATCCCCCGGGAGTCTCAGCGCTTGGCCAGGACGTGCCCGCCGGGGGTGCTCAGGCGCACCCAGCGGCCGTTCTCCGCGACGGCGACCTCCGCGCCCGGGCGCAGGAAGCCGAGCGAGTACGCGGCGAACGCCGCGCCGTCCGGCAGCGGCGCCCCGTTCAGCCGCCCCGCGAGCGGCTCCGCCCACCCGGACGACCGGCCCCAGACCTGCGAGCGCACGGTGTCCACGACGGCGGCGCCCGCGTCCGTGGGCACCGCCCGGGCGACCTCGGCGATCCCGGCCCGGGCGACCTCGCGCAGCGCGTCCCCGGCGACGGAGCCCACCGGGGTCCACCCGCCCAGGGGCGGGGCGATGCCCGCCCACGAGACGTTCGCGTCCACGGGGGGCAGGCCCACGTCCGTGGCGTCCTGGTCCTGGCGCGGCATCCGGTCGAGGACCCCGCCGAGCGGGACGGTGACGTCCAGGGCCTGCTCCCCGGACAGCGCGGCGGTGCGCAGGCCCAGGACCGTGGGCGTGGTGTCGAGCAGGCCGTGGGGCTCGAGCACGCACACGTAGACGCCGAGGGCCCGCCCGCGCGCCTGGAAGCGCACCGCGCCCTGCGGGTCCACCCCGCGGGCCCGGGACAGGTACGTCCGCAGGTCGGCGACGTCCCGCGGATCCGTCAGCGGGAGGGACCGGCCCACGGGGCTCAGGCCTCCGCCGGCGCGGGCCGGCGGGCGAAGCGGGTCGGGGCGTCCTGCCACTGCTCGAGCAGGCCCCGCTGCGTGTCGTCGAGGCGCACCGGCCGCCCGGAGGAGCGGTCGATCACGACGACGACCGTCTGGGCCACGGCGTAGACGCGCGACCCGTCCTCCTCCTGGACCGCGTAGTCCAGCACGAAGCTCGACCCGCCCACGGAGGAGACCCACACCCGCACGGACACCGGGTCGTCGCGGTACAGCAGCTGCTGCGTGTACTCGACCTCCTGCCGGCCGATCACGGTCATCAGGTCCCCCAGCAGGGTGCGGAACGTCGCGCCCTCCGGCACCCCCGCGGCGGCGTCCTCGGGCAGCGGACGGGCCATGAGCCGGACCCGGGCGTCCTCGAGGTACTGGAGCATGGTGACGTTGTTGACGTGGCCGTAGCTGTCGATGTCGCCGAAGCGCATCTGGATGGGGATCAGCAGCGAAGACATGCCCCCATCCCATCACACCCGGGCGCGCCGGACGCGCCCCGGCGCGACCGGCGGCTTGGCTAGAGTGAAGGCCATGACCTACAGCCCGATCCCGGACCCCACGCAGGCCCTGCTCGACATGCTCGACCTCGCGGACGGGGGTGGCGCGCGCACGCTCGAGGACATCTACGTGGGCCACTCCATCTCCCCCGCACGCGGCCGGGTCTACGGTGGGCAGGTCCTGGCGCAGGCCGCGACCGCCGCCATGCGCACCGTGGAGCCGGAGCGGATCATCCACTCGATGCACGCGTACTTCCTGCGCGCCGGGGACGTGTCCCAGCCGATCACCTTCGGCGTGGAGCGGATCCGGGACGGGCGGTCCTTCTCCGCACGCCGCGTGCACGCCTACCAGGACGGGCGCGCCATCCTCTCGGCCATCGCGTCCTTCCAGGTCCCGGCCCGGGGCCTGGACCACCAGGACGAGTCCCCCCGGAACCTGCCCGAGCCGGAGTCCCTGCCCAGCGCCGTGGAGCTGCTCGGCCACGTCGACGCCCCCGAGGCGCAGGCGATCGCGCACGAGCGGCCCTTCGACATGCGGTACATCACGGAGCCGATCTACTTCAAGCCGGACTCCCGGGGAGAGCCGTTCAACGCGGTGTGGATCAAGACCCTCAAGCCGCTGCCGGACGACCCGAACATCCACCGCGCCGCGCTCGCCTACGCGAGCGACTACACGCTGCTCGAGCCCATCCTGCGCCTGCACGGCAGGACGTGGATCGAGCCCGGCATGAACATCGCCTCCCTCGACCACGCGATGTGGTGGCACCGGGAGACCCGCGCGGACGAGTGGCTGCTCTACGTGCAGTCCTCCCCCAACGCCTCCTCGGCCCGCGGCCTCGGGGTGGGCCGGATGTTCTCCCGGGACGGCCGGCTCGTCGCCACGACCGCCCAGGAGGGCATGATGCGCTTCCCGGAGTTCTCCTGACCGCACCGGAGCACGCCGGAGGGGCCCGCCGGGCGGGAAGGAGCTGCTCCTTCCCGCCCGGCGGGCCCCTCGGGCGGCACGGGCTCCGGGCCCGGCCCTGCGTCAGTCGCGGGTGAGGCGGCGGTGGGTGACGCGGTGCGGCCGCGCGGCGTCGGCGCCGAGGCGCTCCACCTTGTTGGCCTCGTACGACTCGAAGTTGCCCTCGAACCAGTACCACTGGTCCGGCTCGTCCTCGGTGCCCTCCCACGCGAGGATGTGGGTGGCGACCCGGTCGAGGAACCACCGGTCGTGGGAGACGACCACGGCGCAGCCCGGGAACTCCAGCAGCGCGTTCTCCAGGGAGCCGAGGGTCTCGACGTCGAGGTCGTTGGTGGGCTCGTCCAGGAGCAGCAGGTTGCCGCCCTGCTTGAGGGTCATGGCCAGGTTCAGCCGGTTGCGCTCCCCGCCCGAGAGCACCCCGGCCTTCTTCTGCTGGTCGGGGCCCTTGAAGCCGAACGCGGAGACGTAGGCGCGCGAGGGCATCTCGACGTTGCCGACGTTGATGTAGTCCAGGCCGTCCGAGACGACCTCCCACAGCGACTTGCTGGCGTCGAGGTTCGCGCGGTTCTGGTCCACGTAGGAGATCTTGACGGAGTCGCCGATCTTCAGCTCCCCGCCGTCCAGCTCCTCCATGCCGACGATGGTCTTGAACAGCGTCGACTTGCCGACGCCGTTGGGGCCGATGACGCCCACGATGCCGTTGCGCGGCAGGGAGAAGGACAGGCCCTTGATGAGGGAGCGGTCCCCGAAGCCCTTCTGCAGGTCCTTCGCCTCGATCACGAGGTTGCCCAGGCGGGGTCCCGGCGGAATCTGGATCTCCTCGAAGTCCAGCTTGCGGGTCTTCTCGGCCTCGGCGGCCATCTCCTCGTAGCGGGCCAGGCGGGCCTTCGACTTCGCCTGGCGGCCCTTGGCGTTGGAGCGCACCCACTCGAGCTCGTCGGCCAGCCGCTTGGCCTGCTTGGCGTCCTTCTTGCCCTGCACCTCCATGCGGGCGCGCTTGGTCTCGAGGTAGGCCGAGTAGTTGCCCTCGTATCCGTACAGCCGGCCGCGGTCGACCTCGCAGATCCACTCGGCCACGTGGTCGAGGAAGTACCGGTCGTGGGTCACGGCCATGACGGCGCCGTGGTAGTCCTTCAGGTGCTGCTCCAGCCACAGCACGGACTCGGCGTCGAGGTGGTTGGTGGGCTCGTCGAGCAGCAGGAGGTCCGGCTTCTGCAGCAGCAGCTTGCACAGGGCCACGCGGCGGCGCTCACCACCGGAGAGGACCGTGACGTCGGCGTCCGGCGGCGGGCAGCGCAGGGCGTCCATCGCCTGCTCCAGCTGGGAGTCGAGGTCCCAGGCGTTGGCGGCGTCGATGTCCTCCTGGAGCTTGCCCATCTCCTCCATGAGGGAGTCGAAGTCCGCGTCCGGCTGGGCCATCTCCTCGGAGATCGCGTTGAAGCGGTCGACCTTCGCCTTGATCTCGCCCACGCCCTCCTCGACGTTGCCCAGGACGGTCTTCTCCTCGTTCAGCGGCGGCTCCTGGAGCAGGATGCCGACGGTGTAGCCGGGGCTGAGCCGGGCCTCGCCGTTGGACGGCTGGTCGAGGCCGGCCATGATCTTGAGGATGGTGGACTTGCCGGCCCCGTTGGGTCCCACGACGCCGATCTTCGCGCCGGGGTAGAACGACATGGTGACGTCGTCCAGGATGACTTTGTCGCCCACGGTCTTGCGGGCCTTGGACATTGTGTAGATGAATTCCGCCATGCCCTCAAGGCTACCCCGCCCGGCGGAGGCCGAGGGGCGGCCACCGGGCGGGGACGGACCGGGGGCTGGGGCGCCGCAGCCCCCGCTCCGTCCCCGCGCCGGGATGGCTCCGCCCGGGAAGCTCAGGCGGTGGCGGGCTGGCGGCGCGGGCGCCGTCCCGGCCCGGCAGCGGCCCCGAGGAGCTCACCGGTCTCCGGGTCGACGCCCTCCGGGAGCACGGGGGCCCCGCCGTCGAGGTCGCCGCTCGACTCCGACGGGTCCCCGTCCGGGGCCGCCGGGGCGTCCGCGGCCCCGGTCGCCGCCGCGTCCTCGGTCTGTCCGGCGGGCCGCTCCCCCGTCTGCTCGGCGGGCGGCGAGGAGCTCACGGTGCGCTGGAAGCAGGCCGTGCCGAGGGCGAGGTCGTGCCCCAGGGACACCGCGTCCACGTCCACGGCCGTGTTGCGCCCGTGCTCGCCCTCCCAGAACCGGACCTTGAGCTTGCCGACCACCACCACGGGCTGGCCCTTCTTGATGCTGGCCAGCGCGTTGAGCCCCAGCGAACGGAACGCCTGGACGGAGAACCAGTTGGTGTGCCCGTCCCGCCACGCACCGGCCTGCTGGTCGAACCAGCGCGGGGTGGAGGCGAGGCGGAAGGTCACCACCACGGTGCCGTCGGGCAGGCTGCGGGACTCGGGATCCGTGGCCACGTAGCCGCGGACGGTGATCTGCTCGGTCATCGGGAACTCCTCTGGACGGCGGCCGGTGCGGCCGGTGCTGGCCCCGGTGGCGGGGTGCACCCAGCGTCCTGCCGGAGCCGGTGCCGCCGCGGCGGGCGGGCCCCGGTTGTGGACGGCCGTGCTCCTCGGGTTCCGGGACCACGCGCTGTGCAGTGCGACCGCCGGGCGACCAGCGTGAGACCGGCTCACGGTCCGCGAGCGCCCGTCAGTCGATGTCGACGGCGTTCCAGGCGATGACGGCGAGGGGCTCCCGGTGCCGCTCCTGCTCGTGGGAGCATGCCCAGCACCACGGGCCGTAGAGCGGTGGGGCGCCGCACTGGCAGAGTCGGATCCGGGCCATCGGACTCACCTCGATGTTCGTTGCAGTGGCCTGACAGGTGACGGCCTGCCGGACGACATCCTGCGCGGGTGTCCTCACCCCTACTACCGGCCCAGGGGCTCCTGTGGATGCACCGCAGCCCGGTTTTCGGGGCCGGCACGGCGCCCGGACCGCCGGAGCGGGCGCCGCGCCTACCCCGTCCCCGCGCGTCGCCCCGCCCCTCGGAGCCGTCGATGCTCGCGGCGGGCGTCGACAGCGGGTCTCAGCCGTGGGCACCGGCCGCGACCTCGCCACGGCAGGCAGGTGCCGGTGCAGTGCGGGCGCCCGGACGGGAGGCGGCGGTCGGCCTCGCGTGCGACGACCCCCGCAGTCTCCCGGGCACGGCGCCACGGCGCCGTGCCCGGTTCGCCGCCGGCCCCGTGCGTTCCGTTCGACTAGGCGGCGTGCCCCGGCTCGACCACGATGCAGTCCTCCCGGAAGTCGAGGTGCATGCAGTGCAGCGCGACGACGCCCCGGGTGATCGCCTCCAGCTGCTGCGGATCGATGTCCGGGCCGACGTTGCGGACGATGAAGTCACGGGTGTCCTCCGTGGCCTCCTCCACCGTGTCGTAGTGGTAGTAACGGGCCCCCCGGCCGGTCCACTGCCTGATGATGGTGACGCTCATGGTTCCTCCCCCTGAATCGGATCCGGACGCGTGGTCCGCGGCCGCCCCGGGCACCCCGTCCGGGAACTGCGGCCGTCCCGGCGGGCTGCCGCCGGGGTCGTCGCGGAGGTGCTGCTCCGGCTCCTCGTCCGTCCTGGCGCGGAGCTCAGGTGGCCGGATCACTGCACCCCTCGATGTGCTACTTAACGTATGCGAATTTACGGGGTGTTGCTTGTCCACACTTTCGCGACCGCAAACAATCCAGAGCGAGTTGCAGCTCGGGGAGAGGCACCGGCAGGACTGCCTGGGAGGGGGACGGCCGGGCCGTGCCCGCCGAGGGCCGCAGGTGGGCCGGTCGTCCGGGGTGTGGCGGGAAAGTGCTCCGGCTCCGGGCGCCTGGCGGGACGCCGCTCAGCACCTGCCGGCTTCGCCACCGACGAAAGATGGCCCGCCCGGTCCAGTAAGACCGAGCGAGCCGCGGACACACAGACGGCGAGATCTGCGTGCCCACCGCACAGCCTACCCCGCCCCCGCTCCGCTCGGAGGTACCGGTCCACCGAGCGGGCGCCGGCACGCTCATCCGGTCCGCCGGCCCTGCCCGCAAGGGCCGTGCGTCTCGCCACCGGAGAGATCCCGCCGGGCACCGCAGCACGACGTGCCGTCGGATCTGCCGTCGGATCTGGCGTCGGAGACGACGAGATCCCCGCTGTCCCGGACCGTGAGGCCCGGGACAGCGGGGATCGCTCGTGTGCCCCAGGAGGGAGTCGAACCCCCGACCAAGAGATTAGAAGGCTCCTGCTCTATCCACTGAGCTACTGGGGCGTGCTGCCCGGGACCGCGTCCCGGGCACCGCGGTCGAGTTTATCAACTCGCGGGGGCCGCACCGGCTCCTCAGATCACGGCGCTCTGCACCGGGGGCTGGTAGCGGCCGCGGAAGAGCCGCCGGGTCGCCGGGTCGATGAACCACAGGTACACGCCGTAGGAGAGGGCGACGACCGCCGCGATCAGCCGGCCGGAGCTGAGGTCGAGGTCCAGGTACGGGAAGACGTCCAGCTGGTCGGAGACCGCGTAGATCATGAAGAAGACGGTGAGGAAGAACAGGATGTCGACCTGCCAGTCGCTGCGGATGCCCGTGACGGCGAACAGCGGGATGAGCCACACCACGTACCAGGCCTGGATCATCGGGGAGAACAGCACGATCGCGGCGAACGCCCAGGTCAGCCGGCGGATGATCCGCTCGTCCCGGCCCACGAACATCAGCCAGAGGATGACGGGCACCGCGAGGGCCTGGCCCGCCGTGTGGACCACCTCCCGCCACTGGCCCGCGTCGGCGCCCACGGCCGCGGCCAGGGTGGTGGCGAGCACGCCGGCGAGACCCACCGGGGCGTACCAGATGGACACGGAACCGGGGGTGGACATGGCGGAAACCCAGCCGAAGCCGAAGCCGTTGAGCAGCCCCATCAGCCCGAGCAGGGCGACCGCGTAGACGAGGACCAGGAACCAGATGACGAAGCGGCGGGTCCACGACGCGTTCCGGCCCGCCCACAGCAGGCCGATGAAGGGCAGGAAGACGAGGGTGATGGGCTTGATCGCCACGGACAGCGTGACGAGCGTGGTCCCGAGCAGACCGCCCTTCCAGTTGCGGTGCACCGCGGCGGCGTAGGTGCCGCCGAGGGCGAGGGCGATCATGATGGCGTCGTTGTGCACGGAGACGATGAAGTTCGTGAGGAACAGGGGGTTCGCCACGCTGAGCCACAGGGCCCGGGCCGGGTTGATGCCGTGCAGCCGCGCGAGCCGCGGGACCAGCCACATGCAGGCGATCACGGCGAGCACGCACATAGATCGGAAGAGCACACGTCTGAACTC
>NZ_AOSQ01000013.1:0-83257 GCF_000349605.1 Kocuria sp. UCD-OTCP | reverse complement strand
GCCCGGTCCCATCCCGAACCCGGAAGCTAAGACCCGCAGCGCCGATGGTACTGCACCCGGAAGGGTGTGGGAGAGTAGGACACCGCCGGACCACACCACCAGGGTCGAGCCCCCGCACCACACGGTGCGGGGGCTCCCCGCATTTAACGCTCCGAACAACAACAGAGCAGGCCCCCACCGGCAACGGTGGGGGCCTGCTCTGCTCTGTACGGGCCCGGGAGGGTCAGCCGACGATCTTGCCGGGGTTGAAGTTGCCGCCCGGGTCCGCCGCGGCGAACAGGCTGCGCAGGAGCTGCACGCCCTCGGGGGAGACGTCCTGCTCCATCCAGGGGCTGTGCTCGAGTCCCACCCCGTGGTGGTGGGACAGCGTGGCGCCGGCGTCGATGAACGCCTGCTGGATCGCGCTCTTGATCACGGCGTACTCGGCGTGGGGGTCGTCGCCGATCTCGTAGCCGAAGGTGAAGTAGAGGCAGGCGCCGGCGTGGTACGAGTGGGACATGTGGGACATGATCCACCCGGTCTTGCCCTGCGCCTCGAAGGCCTGGTGCGCGGCGTCGTAGACAGCCTGGTGCACCGTGGTGAGCTTGGACCACGGTGCGGCGGTCTCGGAGACGTCGCCGATGGTGTTCTGCTCGAGCAGGAAGTCGCGCAGGTACGGGGTGTCGAACTTCTTCTGGTCGTAGAGCGCGCCGGGGCCCGCGCCGAGCACCAGGGCGCCCTGCTTCTTGACGATGCCGGCCACGGCCTTCTTCCGGCGCTCCACCTCGGCCTTGGCGCCCTCGAAGCAGACGTAGGCGATGCACATGGCGTCGGTGTCCCAGCCGCGGCGCCGCATCAGCTCCCACAGCACGTCCTGGCCCTTGGCCGTGACCTTCTTCTTCAGCGTGGCGGGGGCCTTCTGGGTGGAGAGCGAGAACGCGGTCTCGTGCGCGTCGGAGACGCGGGCGAACGTGGTGCTGATGCCGGACCGGGCGATCTCGCGCATCGCAACGAGCGCCTGCTGCCACGTGGGGAACATGTACGCGATGACCTCGCGGTGCTCGGCGATGCGGTGCACGTGCACGTCCAGCTGGGTGATCACGCCCAGCCTGCCCTCGGAGCCGATCATCATCTCCCGCAGGCTCGGACCCGTGGAGGTCGAGGGGAGGGGGCGCAGCACCACGGTGCCGCCCGGGCGCACCACGCGCAGCCCGCGCACGATGTCGGCGATGTCCCCGTACTTGTCCGACTGCATCCCCGAGGAGCGTGTGGCGGCCCAGCCGCCGAGGGTCGAGTGCGTGAAGGAGTCCGGGAAGTGGCCCAGCGTCCACCCGCGGGCGTTGAGCTGCTCCTCCATGTCCGGGCCCAGCACGCCGGCCTGGATGGTGGCCAGCCCCGACGTCTCGTCGAGCGAGAGGACCTGGTTCATCCGGCCCAGATCGAGGGAAACGATCGTTCGTTCCTCATGGGGATCCGGCTGGAGGCTCCGCGAGATGCTCGTGCCGCCGCCGAAGGGGATGACCACGAGGTCGCGCTCCACCGCGAGCCGCAGCACCTGGGCGACCTCATCCTCAGTGCCGGGGTATACGACCACGTCGGGCACCCGCGCGAAGTCCCCGGCCCGGGTGAGCAGCAGCTCGGTGACGGACTTGCCGGCCCAGTGCACGATCCGCAGCTCGTCGTCGAGGGTCAGGTGCTCTGCGCCGGTGATGGCGGCCAGCGCCTCCAGGAGGGGCTCCCCGGCGCGGGAGGCGGGGACGCTGACCGTGGAGAAGTCGATGGTGTCGCGCTGCCGGGGCCGCAGGTCCACGTCCAGGGCGTTCTTGACGAACGGGGCGAAGGCGGGCTTGTTCGCGTACTCAAAGTGCACGCCTTCCTCGCCCCACCCCCACCACTTCATGTGCTTCACGTGTGCCATCTGCGCAGTACTCTCCTGGTTCTCGGGGGGTGACGGTGGTTCAGGCGTCGATGCGCGGACGGTGCTCGGCGTAGAGCGCCCGCACCGAGGCCTCGATGCGGTCGTTGAAGGACGAGGTGGGCTCCTTCTCCCGGGCGACCAGCGGCTCGCCGACGGCCACCACCACGCGGGGGCGGCCGCGGCGCGGCCAGCGGGCGCCGCGGGGCATCGCCTCGTAGGCACCGATCAGGGCGACGGGGACCACCGGCACTCCCACGGCCTTGGCCAGGCCGGCGGCCCCGATCTTGAAGGACCCCATCTTCCCCGTGCGGGACCGGGTGCCCTCCGGGAAGATCAGCAGCGGGACGCCGGCCTTCAGCAGCTGCTTGGACAGCCCCCGGTTCGCTCCGGTGCCCGTCCGGTCCACCGGGAAGGCGTTGAAGATCAGCTCGGTGAACATGCGCTTGTGCGGGGCGGTGAAGAAGTAGTCCGCGGCCACCCCGGTGGCGAGGTCCCGGCGGATGCGGCGGGGCACCGAGCCCAGGACGAGCGGCGCGTCGAGGTGGCTCGAGTGGTTGGCCACCACGATGCACGCCCCGTCCAGGGCGTCGGCCGCGGGGTGCGTCACCACGGTCCGGCGGACCGTGCGGTACGCGAGGCCCTGCAGGAACACCCGCTGGGCGATCCGGCGGGCGAGGCGGCGCCGCGGGTCACGGAAGCGGTCGGGGCTCAGCTGCGCGGAGGACGCGGGCGGGGCCTCCGGCGCGGCCTCGGGAGAGGAGCCGGCGCTGCCGCCGTCGATGGAGCGCTGGACCGGGACCGGGTCCTGGGGGTCGCGGCGGGTCACGAGCCGGCCGCCCGTTCCTTCTGGCGGGCCGAGGCGACGAGCCCCGAGATCCGGCGCACCGCGGCGCGCGGCAGGTGCCGCAGGGCGAACCCGAGGAGCCGGTAGCGCTTGGTGGGCATCGAGAGCACCTTGCCGCGCGCGACGTCGTCGAGAGCCTCCTCGACCACGCGCTCGGGGCTGAGCCACATGAAGGAGGGGATCGAGGAGCCGCTGATGCCGGCGCGCTCGTGGAACTCGGTGCGCACCCAGCCGGGCAGCAGGGCGGTGACGTGGACGCCCGTCCCGTGGAGCTCCACGGCGAGGGCCTCGGTGAACGCGGTCGTGTACGCCTTGATCGCCGAGTACGAGCCCATCGTGACCAGGCCCGCGGTGGAGGAGACGTTGATGATCCAGCCGGAGCCGCGCGCCGTCATCGCCCGTGCCGCGGCCGAGGAGAGCACCAGGACGGCCCGGCACATGACCTCGAACGCGCGGTCGTGGGCGCCGGTGTCCGGATCGGCGAAGCTGGTCTTCACGGAGAACCCGGCGTTGTTCACGAGCACGTCCACGGGTCGCTCGGGGTCCTCGACCCGGGCGGCGACGCGGTCCACGTCGGTGCGGTCGGAGAGGTCCGCGGGCAGGACCTCGACCGGCACGCCGTGCTCCGAGCGCAGCCTGGAGGCCGTCTGCTCGAGGCGGTCCGCGTCGCGGGCCACCAGGACGAGTGCATTTCCCCGGCGGGCCAGGGCTTCGGCGAACGCGGCGCCGATGCCGGACGTCCCCCCGGTCACGAGAGCGGTAAGCATGAGATCTAGGCTACACTACGGTAGCCGTAGCGCAGCCGGGTGCGGTCCGCTCGAGGGGCGTCGTCGTCGCCCGCCGGGCAGGGCCCGCCCGCAGCCCCCCGCCCGCTCCGCACCGGCGGCGGACCAGCACACCACCGGAGGAACACCGTTGACCGAGACCCCCACCACGCGCGTCCTGCTGACGGGAGCCACCGGCTTCCTCGGGCAGGCGGTGCTCGAACGGCTGCTGTCCGCCCACGAGGGTGTGCACGTCACCGCCGTCGTCCGTCCCAAGGGCAGCATCAGCGGTGAGCAGCGGCTGCGGCAGCTGCTGCGCAAGCCCGCCTTCCGCACCTGGCGGGAGAGCGTGGGCGACGACGAGGCGAAGCGGGTCTTCGCGGAGCGCACCGCGGTCCTCGAGGGGGACCTGTCGGCACTCGCGGGCATCACGGAGCCGTTCGACGTGGTGATCCACTCGGCCTCCACCGTGTCCTTCGACCCGCCCATCCACGAGGCCTTCAGCACCAACGTCGGCGGCGCCACCGGTCTCTACGACGCGCTCCTGGCCTCCGGGCAGGACCCGCACGTCATCCACGTCTCCACCTGCTACGTCGGGGGGATCGCGAAGGGCCTGCGCCCCGAGGCGGCCGTGGACCACGAGGTCGACTGGGCCGCCGAGTTCGAGGCCGCCCAGCGGGCGCGCGAGGAGGCCGAGATGGCCTCCCGCACCCCGGAGCGGCTGCAGGCCATCATCGACGCCGCCACCGCGGACCACGGCAAGGAGGGGCCCAAGTCGGTGGCCCGCGCCGCGGAGGCCGCGCGCGAGGAGTGGGTCCGCACCCGCCTCGTCGAGTACGGGCGCACCCGGGCGCAGTCCCTCGGCTGGACCGACATCTACACCTTCACGAAGGCCCTGGGCGAGCGGGTCGCCGAGCAGAAGTGGGCGGGCGCCGGCCACCGCCTCTCCGTGGTGCGTCCGTCCATCATCGAGTCCGCGCTGCGCCACCCGTACCCCGGCTGGATCGACGGCTACAAGGTGGCCGACCCGCTGATCATGGCCTACGCCAAGGGCGCCCTGCCGGAGTTCCCGGGGCTGCCGGACTCCGTGCTCGACGTCATCCCCGTCGACTTCGTGGTCAACGCGATCGTGGCGCTGGCCACGGGCGGGCACCGCGCCCCGTCGGGCGCGGCCACCCCCGACGGGCAGGCGGACCCCGCCCCCGCGTACTACCAGGTCTGCTCGGGCGCCTCGAACCCGCTCCCGTTCCACCAGATGTACGAGAACGTCCGCTCCTTCTTCCTCGCCCACCCGCTCGAGGACGCCGACGGCAAGCCCATCCGGGTGCCCGAGTGGAAGTTCCCGGCCAACAACGCCGTGGAGCGCTCGCTGGCGGTCAAGGAGCGGCTCTCCGCCGTGGGCGGCCGGATCACCTCCGCGCTGCCCGCGACCTCCCGCACCCGGGAGTGGTCGACCTCCCTGCACCGGATGCAGTCCGGCCTCGGCTCCCTGCGCACCTACGTGGACCTCTACCAGTCCTACACGCGCACCGAGATGATCTTCGACGACGCCAGCACGCGGCAGCTCAACGACTCGCTGCCCGCCGGCACGCCGGAGGACCGGACCTTCGACGTCCGGTCGATCGACTGGGCCGACTACTGGAAGAACGTGCACCTGCCGGCGCTGACCACGATGACCAAGGCCTACGGCCGGCTCCAGGCGGCGTCCAAGCGGCGCGGCACGACCCGGCGGGGTCTCAGTGAGGGCACGGACGTGCTCGCGGTCTTCGACCTCGAGGGCACCGTCCTGGACTCCACGGTCATCCGCCAGTACCTCCAGCTGCGCCGCCGGACGCTGCACCTGGCGAAGTGGCCCGCGGAGGTCGCCGACCTCGTCTCGAGCGCCCCGACCTACCTCAAGGCCGAGAAGCGGGACCGGGGGGAGTTCATCCGGGCGTTCATGCGCCGCTACCAGGGCGTGCCCGCCGGGACCGTGCGGGAGCAGGTGGCCGGGCCGCTCGGCGAGGACATGCGGCGCCTCCTGCGCCCCGGGGCCCTGAGCCGGATCGAGGAGCACCGCGCCGCGGGGCACCGCACGGTGCTGGTCACCGGGTCCATCGACCTGCTCGTGGAGCCGATCGCGCACCTCTTCGACGAGGTCGTGGCGGGCCGGATGGACGAGCGCGACGGCGTGATGACCGGCTACCTCGCCGCTCCGCCCCTGGTCGACGAGGCGCGGGCCCAGTGGCTCAAGAAGTACGCCGAGCAGGGCGGCTACGACCTCTCCCGCTCCTACGGCTACGGGGACTCCCACGCGGACGCCAGCTGGCTGCTGCTCATGGGCCACCCGTACACGGTCAACCCCGACCTGCCCCTGTACCGGCTGGCCCGGAAGAACCACTGGCCCATCGAGGACTGGAAGACCGCCTGAGCGCTCCGGCGGCGGACGGCGAGCAGGAGGGCACCGATGGGCGACGACGACCGGACCGATCCGCGGACCGTCACCACCGACAAGAAGATCACCGCGGCGGCACTGGCCCTCCTGCGCGAGGGCGGACCGCACCGGGTGACCATCGAAGCGGTCTCGGCGGCCTCCGGCGTGGCCAAGACGTCGATCTACCGCCGCTACGCGAACAGCCTGGAGATGCTCGAGGGGGCCCTCGAGGACGCCGTGGCCACGTACTCGCCGCAACGGCCGAGCGCCCCGGCGAGCTGGGACGAGGGCCTCGCCGAGGCACTGGACTTCCTGCTCCACGACATGGGCATCGGGGTGGCGGTCTCCCTGCTGAGCGACCCGGAATCGGAGACGTCCCGGATCCTGCGCGCGCACCTGGTCCGCCCGCGCGTGGAGCGGCTCAAGGAGCTCCTCGCGGCGGAGACGGCGGCGGGACGGCTGAGCCCGGACCTGGACGTCGACGTCGTGCTGGACTTCGTGCTGGGCTCCGCCTACTCGCACGTGGCCCGGTACGGGAGCCTGGGCGACGACTGGCCCCGGCGGGTGCACCGGACCCTGACCGGGGTCCTCGAGACGCACCGGCCCTGACCCGTGCGGGCCGACTCCCGGCTCAGAAGACCTCCCGCTCGTCCGGGCGCTGGGCCAGCTCCGAGGCCACGTAGTCCTCGACCGCCGTGTGCGTCGCCACGTCCTTGCCGGCGCGCTCGGAGAGGAACCACCGGTGCTCGAGCACCTCGTGCACGATCTCGGCGGGCTCGAGCTTGCGGCGCATCGGCGGGGTGACCGCCTCCATGATCGGGGAGAACACCTCGCGCATCCACAGCTGGGCCACGAGCTCCTCGGGCAGGCCGGGGTAGAGGTCCTGCCCGAGCTGGGCGATGTCGGTCAGCAGCCGGCGCGCCTGGTTCTCGTGGGCGCCGAGGCCGGTGAGCCGCTGCAGGCGGCGGGTGTGGTGGCCGGGCTCCACGACCTGCGGGCGCAGCCGGATCCGCCCGTCGACCGTGTCCATGGACGCCTCCTCGACGTCGAAGCCGAGCTCGTTGAGGCGGCGCACCCGCTCGACCACGCGCCAGCGCTCGTCCATGCTGAAGGTCTCCTCGACCGTCAGCTCGCGCCACAGGAACTCGTAGGTGGCCACGAGCCGGTCGGAGACGTCGAAGGGGTCCACCACGTCCGCGATGTCGTGGCCCTCCTCGACGGCGCCCGCGAGCAGGTCCATGATCTCCCCGGCCACGTTGGTGCGGGCCAGCTCGATGTCGTACCCCCGCTGGCCGCGCGTGAGCTCCGGGTGGATCTCGCCGGTCTCGGCGTCCACCAGGTAGGCGGCGAACGCGCCGGCGTCCCGGCGGAACAGGGTGTTCGAGAGCGAGACGTCGCCCCAGTAGAAGCCCGAGAGGTGCAGCTGCACGATGAGGGAGGCCAGCGCGTCCACGAGCCGCTCGACCGTGGCGGCGCTGGGGCCGGCGGAGAAGATGGCCCGGTAGGGCAGGGAGAAGCTCAGGTGGTCGGTCACCAGGGCGGCGGGCAGGGGCTCGCCCTCGGGCGTGTACCGGTCCGTGACCACGGAGTCCGGTACCACGGACGGGATGCCCATGCGCTGCAGCCGGCGCAGGGTGGCGTACTCGTGCCGGGCGTAGTGGGGGACGGTCTCCTTGACGGCGACGATCTTCTCGCCGGCGTGGGCGAAGCGCACCACGTGCCGGGAGATGCCGCGGGGCAGAGCGGCGAGGACGTCCTCCGGCCACTGCTCGAGGGGGGTGTCCCACGGCAGCTCCAGGAGCACGGGGTCCGGGAAGGCCGTCTGGATGGACACGCTCCCGGACCGTCCGCCAGGGGCGGTACCGTCCTGGGGTGCGAGGGGGAAGTGTGGGGCCAGGGAACCCTTCATACCTGGTCATGCTAGCAACCGGCACAGGCCGGAAGTCCCCGCGGGGCCTCCGGCGCTCGATCCCGGCGGTCGCTAGGGTGGGGAGGGTGTCGATCGAACAGCGCATCCATGCGCACTACGCCGGGCTCTCGCCCCAGGAGCAGCGGGCCGCCGACCTGATCCTGGACCACCTGGACGACCTCGCCCTGTACAGCTCGGCGGAGCTGGCGCAGATGAGCGGCGTCTCCCGCGCCACCCTCTCCCGGCTGTACCGGCACCTGGGCTTCGAGTCCTTCACCGACCTCCGGGAGACGGCCCGCACCCTGCGCCAGCAGGGCGTGCCGCTCGGCCCCGACGCGGACCCGGAGCTGAGCCAGCACCTGGAGCAGGAGCTCAAGAACCTGCGCAAGGTCCTGGACCCGGCGGGGGAGGACCGCCCGGCCCGGGCCGTGCGCGCGCTCGCCGACGCGGGAACGGTCCTGGTCGTGGGCCTGCGCAACAGCTACCCGGTCGCCCTGCACCTGAAGCAGCAGCTGCAGCAGGCGCGGGACCGCGTCCGGCTCGCCCCGCTGCCCGGCCAGACCCTCGGCGAGGAGCTCGTGGACGTGGGCGAGGGCGACGTCGTCGTCCTGCTGGGCTTCCGGCGGCGCCCCCGCGGGTTCGAGCGCCTGGTGGAGGTCTGCGCGGCCACGGGGGCGCGGACCGTGCTCGTCGCCGACAGCACGGCCCGGCGCCACGCCTCGGCCGTGGACCTGTGGATCGAGTGCCCCCTCGACGGCGTGGGCCCGTTCGACTCCTACGCGGCGGCCATGAGCCTCGTGTCGGTGCTCGCCGACGGCGTGCTGGCCGCCGCGGGTCCGGACGGGCGACGACGGGTGGGCCGCACCGCCGAGCTCTACGAGGAGCTCGAGGAGCTGGACCTGCGCTGAGCGCCCGGCGGTGCCGAGGAAAGGGCCACCGGGCGCCGCGTCCACCACGGCGGTCCCGGCCCGACCCTGGGTCGGCAGTGCGCGGCCCCGCAGCATCCACTAGAATTCGTCAGTTGGCTGATCACTCCGGGTCCTGAGCGACCCGGTCCGTCCCGAGAGGAACCCGCCATGCATGAACCCCAGGCGCTCGCCCAGGCCGAGACGCACCTTCTCCACGTGCTGGAGCACTCCGATCCGCCGCGCGACGCCAGTCGCTACAACGTGACGGCGGCCGCACGGGACTACCACGACCGCACCGGCACCTGGGACGTGCAGGACGCCGACCCGGACCTCGTCGAGCAGGTGCTCGCCGCTCACCCCGCCGACGACTGATCCGGCCCCGGACGCGCCACGGCGCCCTCCCCGTCGGGGGAGGGCGCCGTGGCGTCGGTGCGGTCGGTCGGCCGCTGGGGTCAGTCGGGGAGGCGGTTGCCGGTGGCGGTGTCGAACAGGTGCACGTGGTCGAGGTTCGGGGCGACCCAGATCGTGGCCCCGGCCCTGGGCGGGGTGCGGCCCTCGACCCGGACGATGATCTCGTGGGCCCCGGCGGCGTCCTCCTCCACGGTCCCGGTCGGGTCCACCGTCACGACCGTGTTCGCCGCGGTGACCGGGGCGAGGTGGCCGTAGACGAAGGCGTCGGCGCCGAGCTCCTCGACCACGTCGGCCTCGATCGGCAGCCCGGTGCCCTCGGCGGCCGGGTGCAGGTCCTCGGGGCGGATGCCGACGGTGACCTTGTCCCCGGTCAGGGCCGCCTGCTGCTCCCGGGTCAGTTCCAGGCGCATGGTGCCGAAGGTCGCCGCCCCGCCCGCCACGGGCACCCGGAAGAGGTTCATCGCCGGGGAGCCGATGAACCCGGCCACGAACTCCGTGGCCGGCCGGTCGTAGAGCGCCCGCGGGGTGTCGACCTGCATCAGGTGCCCGTCCTTGAGGACGGCGACCCGGTCGCCCATGGTCATCGCCTCGACCTGGTCGTGGGTGACGTAGACGGTGGTGACCCCCAGTCGGCGGGTGAGGGAGGCGATCTGGGTGCGGGTCTGCACGCGCAGCTTCGCGTCCAGGTTGGACAGCGGCTCGTCCATCAGGAACACCTGCGGGGAGCGCACGATGGCACGGCCCATGGCCACGCGCTGGCGCTGCCCGCCGGACAGGGCCTTGGGCTTGCGGTCGAGGTAGTCGGTGAGGTCCAGGATCTTCGCCGCCTCCTCGACCCGGCGGCGGCGCTCCTCGGGGCTGATCTTGGCGATCTTCAGGGCGAAGCCCATGTTCTCGGCCACGGTCATGTGCGGGTAGAGGGCGTAGTTCTGGAAGACCATCGCGATGTCGCGGTCCCGGGAGGGGACGTCGGTGACGTCGCGGTCGCCGATGTAGATGTTGCCCCCGGTGACCTCTTCGAGGCCGGCGAGCATCCGCAGGGTGGTGGACTTCCCGCACCCGGAGGGGCCCACCAGGACGAGGAACTCCCCGTCGGCGATGTCCAGGTTCAGGTCGGTCACCGAGGGCCGCTCGGCCCCGGGGTACTGGCAGGTCACATTGGCGTAGCGCACAGAAGACATGGTTCAAGGCCTCTTTCCCGGCAGGCACGTGCCGGACGATCCGAAGGAGAAGAGCTGCCCCCTCAGGTGATGGGGGCCACAGTGATCCTAATCACCTTCGGGGCGTCTCCGCCATCGGCGCGCCGTCATCCGAGGTCACGGCAGCGCGCCCCGGCGCAGTTCGGACAGCCGGATCAGGGCCGCGGCCAGGTCCTCCGGGGACGCGACCCGGTGCGCGGCCACGCTCTGCCCCGTGCCCACCTTGATGCCGAGATCGGCGGGGCCGAGCTCGCGCATCGCGTTCTCGTCCGTCACGTCGTCGCCGGCGAACAGGGTGACGTCGGCGCCGGTGGCCTGTATGAACGCCGTGATGCCCTCACCCTTGGTCGCGGAGTGCACGGAGGACTCGACCACGTGCTGGCCCGGGGTGATCTTCAGCCCCTCGAGCTGCTCGAACTGCTCGACCATCTCCTGCTCCGCGCGGGCGCACAGGCTCTGGTCCGCCATCGTGCGGGTGTGGAAGGCGGCCCCCGTCGGCTTGAGCTCCAGCCTGGACCCGGGGTACCGGTCCACCTGTGCCTCCACGAGCGCGGTGGCCTGTGCCAGCAGCTCCAGCTGGGCCGGGGAGAGCTGCAGGGCGGTGTCGGCGGCGGCGTCCCCCAGGGCGTCGAGGAGCAGCTCCGCCCCGTGCGAGCCGGAAAGGAGCATCCGGCCGTCCGGGTCCACCACGGAGCGGAGGAACCGCATCGGCCGCCCGGAGATGACGGCCACGTACGTGCGGTCCAGCGTCAGGAGCTCCTCCAGCGCGGACCGGGCCTCCGGCAGCGCGCGGCTGTCGTCCGGGTCGTCCGTGAAGGGCGCCAGGGTGCCGTCGAAGTCGAGGGCGACCAGCAGGGTCCCGGCCTCCGCCGCGCGGGCGAGGGCGTCCTCGAGCGCCGGGCGGGTGTCGTCGTGCGGGGCCATCACTGCTCCTCCTCCTCGGTCGTCCCGGGGCGGGTGCGGGCGAGGTCCCGCAGGAACGCCTCGGACCAGTCGTTGACGTCGTTGCCCAGGACCTGCCGGCGCATCGAGCGCATCCGCTTCTTCGCCTCGGGCGCGGGCATGTCCTTGGCCCGCAGCATCGCGTCCTTGAGTCCGTCGATGTCGTGGGGGTTGACCAGCAGCGCCTGCTTGAGCTGCTCGGCGGCGCCGGTGAACTCCGAGAGGACCAGGGTCCCGGACCCGTCCGTCTTGGCCGCCACGTACTCCTTCGCCACCAGGTTCATGCCGTCCCGGAGGGAGGTCACGAGCATGACGTCGGTCGCCAGGTACAGCGCCACCATCTCCTCGAACGGATAGCCGTGGTGCAGGTAGCGGATCGCGGTGTGCGAGATGGTGTCGTGCTGGCCGTTGAGGTGGCCCACGAGGCCCTCCACGTCCTCCCGCAGCTGGACGTAGGACTCCACGCGCTCCCGGGAGGGGTTCGCCACCTGGATCAGCACCGACGGCCCCACCGTCAGCCTGCCGTCCTCGAGCAGCTCGCCGTAGGCCTTGATGCGGTGCAGGATGCCCTTGGTGTAGTCCAGGCGGTCGACGCCCAGGAACACGGTCTCCGGGTCGCCGAGCTCGTGCCGGATCTCCCGGGCCCGGTCCTTCACCTCCGGCCGGGAGGCCAGCTCCTGGATCGACTGCGCGTCGATGGAGATGGGGTAGGACGCCGCGCGCACGGTCCACGCGTCGTCGTCCGTGCCGAACCGGGCCGCTCCGTTCTTGAACGGCACGTCCAGGAACCGCCGCACGCAGCGCTGGAAGTTCTGGGCGTCACCCGGGCGCTGGAAGCCGATGAGGTCCGCGCCCGAGAGCCCGTCGAGGACGGCCCGCCGCCAGGGCAGCTGCGCGAAGATCTCCAGGGGCGGGAACGGGATGTGGTTGAAGAACCCGATCGTGAGGTCCGGCCGCAGCTCGCGCAGCATCTTGGGGACCAGCTGCAGCTGGTAGTCCTGCACCCACACCGTGGCGTTCTCGGCGGCGATCTCGGCGGTCCGCTCCGCGAAGCGGCGGTTGACCTGGCGGTAGCTGTTCCACCACGTGCGGTGGAACTCCGGCGGCGCGATGACGTCGTGGTAGAGCGGCCAGAGGGTCGCGTTGGAGAAGCCCTCGTAGTAGGCCTGCACCTCCTCGGCGGACAGCGGCACGGGGGCGAGGTGGAAGACGTCGTGGTCGAAGCGCTCGAGCGTCTCGTCAGGGGCCCCGTGCCAGCCCACCCAGGCGCCGGCGTTGCGGGCCATGACGGGGGACAGGGCGGCCACGAGCCCGCCGGGGGAGCGGCGCCAGGAGGACTGCCCGTGCTCGACGACGCGCTCCACCGGCAGCCGGTTGGAGACCACGACGAAGTCGTAACCGGCCTCCTGCGGCACGTCCGTCCGGGGTTCCGGCACCTCCTCCAGGTCGGCCGAGGAGGCGGTGGGGGGATGCTCTGCACTCACGGGATGTCCTTCCGGTAGGTCGTCGTCGTCCTCGTCCCAGTCTATTCATCAGCGTGCTCACGGTTCTGCCTGGGGATCTCCTGAGTCGGCGGCCCGGGAGGGGGTCCGATAATCTGGGCGACGACACCTCCCCGTCCACCCCCCAGGATCTTTCGAAGAGGACCCATGGCAGCCAGCAGCAGCACCACCCCCGATCCCCGGAACCGCGACGCCGCCCGGGAGCGGGCTCGGCAGGTCGCGGACCAGCACGCACGGCAGGACAAGCGCTCCCGCCGGATCCTGCAGCTGGGCATCCTCGCCCTGGTCCTCGTGATCGTCGCGGTGATCGGCGTCGTCGTGGCGCAGAACCGGGCCCAGCAGATCCCCGAGGCCGGGCCCGTTCCCGCCAGCGCCAACCAGTGGGGCGGCACGGTGCTGACGGCCGACGGGATCCGCACGGGCGAGTCCGAGGTCGAGGAGCGCGACCTCGCCGAGGTGCCCGAGGCCCCGGAGACCCCGGACGACTCCGCCGTCCCGCCGGGCGTCGAGGCCTCGGGCGACGGCGAGCCCGTGCAGGTCGTGATCTTCCAGGACTTCGAGTGCGTGCACTGCGCCGACTTCGAGGCCGAGAACGCCGATGCGCTCGAGGAGGCCGTGACCTCCGGCGACATCGTCCTCGAGTACCGCAACCTCAACTTCCTCGACCGCTCGACGCCGACGCAGTACTCCTCGCGGGCCGCGGCCGCCGCCTACGAGGTGGGCAACCAGTCCTCGGCCGAGCAGTACCTGGCCTTCGTCGAGGAGGTGTTCAGCCACCAGGGCACCGGTGGGCTGGACGACGAGCAGCTCGTGGAGATCGCCTCCTCGCACGGCGCCGACATCGCGGGCGCGCTCGAGGAGGACACGTGGCGGCCGATGGTCAACGTCGTCTCGCAGGAGTCCCTCGCCAACGGCGTGTCCGGCACCCCGACCGTCTTCATCGACGGAGAGCGGCTGGGCAACGAGGCGTTCCAGGAGGCCCTCGACGCGGCCGTGGAGGCCAAGGAGTAGGGTCCCCGCTCCGCCGGAGCAGCGAGAAGGCGCCGTGTCCCCGCGCGGGGCACGGCGCCGTCGCGCTGTGCGGACCGTCCGGGCGCCCGGGGATTTCGGGGTCCTGCAACGCGTCCGATATCCTGAGGAACCGGCCGCCGGGGCCGCACCCGTGCGGAGGCCCGAGGGCCGATCCGCCTCCTTAGCTCAGCTGGCCAGAGCACCTGTCTTGTAAACAGGGGGTCACCGGTTCGAATCCGGTAGGGGGCTCCACCGGTCCGCGACGTTGCACTCGCGACCGCTCATGACGTCACATGTTGCGCCGCGGTCTCGGTGCGGGGTGTGCGCATGCTGGTGTCCGTGTCCCGGCCGGGCTGCGGCGAACTCGCTCCTGACCCCCTCGGAAGATGTGCGGTGGCAAGGGGTGAGCCGGAGATCCGCGCCGTCACGGGGATTCTGCCGGTCCGGCTTCCGGGGTTGCCGGCGGCCCGACCGCGCCGGGACCGCACCGGCGAGGGTCCGGACAGGACATGCCGCTCCGGGGATGCGACGAGACGGAACCGTGATCGTGATCGCCCCGGCCGGAGTCTTGAACCGTGACTCAGCTCACTCCTACGGTGTTCCTACCTATCTCATAGGTGAGACCTCTTGCCCAGGTCTCGGAACATCTCGATCGCATGACGATCCCCATGTCATGCCCTCTCCACAGGAGCAGCAATGAGAAGTCTGCGGAAGACCCTCGTCGGCGCGGCCATGGCCGCCGCCCTCGTGGGAGGAACGGTTGCCACCCCGGCGGTCGCGGGGTCAGATCAGGATAACGACAAGAGCCGTGGAGACCACAGTGAATCGCATGAAAGTCGTCACGACCGCGGCGACCGCGGCGACCGCGGCGACCGCGGCGACCGCGAGGATCGCAGGGACCGCGGTGACGACGAGGAGCGGAAGTACGCATACCATCGCGGCGGCAACGGCGACGACGACCGGGGTCGCGACGAGGGGCGCGACCGGGACGACCGGGACCGCAGGGAGCACCGGGACGACAAGTACGACCGGGACGACCACGACGGCAAGTACGACAAGGACGACAAGGACGACAGGTACGACCGCGACGACGAGGACGACCACGACGGCAAGTACGACCGGGACGACGAGTACGACCGCGACGACGGCGATCACCAGGACCACTGGTGGTACTGCGAAGAGCACGAGAAGTGGCACTTCTACGACGACGACGACTGGAGGAGCAGGAAGCACCACGACGACATGAAGGACGAGGGCGAGCACTCGCACCAGAAGGGCGATGACGACGGCGAGCACTGAGCGGCCCGGCACCGACGGATCCCGCCGGCGCGGTCCGCACGGAGCCGGGGGAGCCTGAGGGGGAGCCTCCGGGGACACGGCCCGAGCCTCCGCGCATCCGGAGCCGCACCGTGATGATATCGGTGGACGCACGCGGGGAGAGTCCTCCCGCGTGACGTCCGTCGTCCGCCGCAGGCCCCCCCCCCGGCCGCCTCGGCACCCCCGGGCGACGGCCCCCCTGCGAGCGGACGACGCCGCACGCGGACCGACCCTGGAGGGCACCCTGATACCCATCGTCCGAGGACGCGTGCGCCCCCCGGCCGCCGCGGCGCTGATCCTGCTCCTGCTCGCGCTCCTCCTCGTGCCGTCCGGGGCCGCCCGGGCCGTGGAGGACGAGGGCCCAGAGGGCCCGTACCTGGGGGCCCTGCTGGACTGGGGCACGGACACGGCGGCCGGCCACGCCGAGCGTCTCGGCGCGCCGGCGGCCGTCTACGGCAGGCCCGTCCCGCTGCCGATGGACGAGCAGGAGCAGGGCCACCTGCGGGACTACCTCTCCCAGGTCTCCGCGCAGGGCGCCCACGCCCTGCTCACCGTCCGACCCGAGATCGCGCTGGACCGGGTGGACGAGGCGCAGGCCGCGGTCCTGGCAGGACAGCTCGCGGACGCCGCGGAGGGGTTCCCCGGCACGGTCTTCGTCCGCTTCGCCCCGCAGATGAACACCACCTGGGTGCCGTGGGGGCAGCAGCCCGAGGCGTACACGGAGGCGTTCCGCACCGTGGCGAGCGCGCTCGACGCCGAGCTCCCGGACCCGGTCATGGTCTGGTCGCCCACGGTCGGCACCGACTACCCCTTCCGGGACCCGTCGAGCGCCCCGGCGCAGGGCGGTGGACCGGCCGACCCGGACACGAACGGCGACGGCGCCTGGGACCGGGAGGACGACCCCTACGGTCCCTACTACCCGGGCGACGACGTGGTCGACTGGGTGGGACTGGTGGCCTATCTCGACGAGACGGGCACCGGTCCGGCCCGCAACGTCCTGCCGGAGGCCGGCTCGTTCGACGCCATGCTGGGCTCCGGGGAGCCGGCCGGATCCGCGGGGCAGGACGACTTCTACGCCGCGTACGCCGTCGGCCGCGAGAAGCCGCTCATGGTCGAGACCGGCGCCTTCTACGATCCGGGGACGGACGGCCCGTCCGAGCGCGACATCAAGGAGGCCTGGTGGGACCAGGTGCTCGCGACGGTCGCCGCCGGCGACCACGACCGCATCCGTGCGATCGTGTGGAACGAGACGGTCGAGCAGCGCGACGACGGTGCGGTGACCGTCGACTGGCGCGTCACGGCCGATCCCGGGCTGGCCGCGGCCGTCGGCGAGCGGCTCCGGGACTCCGCCCTGGTCAGCGGGCCGGTCACGGCGGCGGCGCCGCTCCCGGGCGCCGGTCCGGCGGCGGCGGGGGCCGTCCTCGAGGGGCCGGCCGCCTGGGGCGCGGCGGCGGCCGTGCTCGCCGCGGGCGCGCTCCTCTGGCTCCTGGCGCGGCGGGGGCCGGCCCGGGCCTGGGTGTACGCCGAGCCCGCCCCGCGCGACAGCCGGATCGACATGCTGCGGGGCCTCGCGATCGTGTTCGTCGTCGTCAACCACGTGGGCCTCACCTCGTTGTTCCAGCTGCTGACCCAGGAGACCGTGGGCGTGGTCTCGGGGGCCGAGCTGTTCGTCCTGCTCTCCGGGGCCGTGCTGGGGATGGTCTACGGGCCCCGGACGAAGGACGACCTGGGGACCGTCGTCGACCGCACCGCCGCGCGGGCGTGGAAGCTCTACGTCACCGCGCTGGTCGTCGTGCTGCTCGTCTACGGACTCAGCCTGCTGCCCTTCCTGGACGCGGGCGCCGTCACCACGTTCACCGACCAGGGCACCGGCGCCGCCGGCAGAGGGGCCTCCGGCGCCACGTACGACCTCTACGCGGGCATGGACGGGCTCCTCGAGTTCCCCGTCCGGGCCCAGCTGATCCCCGCCGTGCTGCTGCTGCAGGTGGGCCCGTGGCAGTTCAACATCATGGGTCTCTACGTGATCCTCCTCCTGGTGAGCCCCCTCGTGCTCGCCGCCCTGGCCCGGGGCTGGGCCTGGCTGGTCCTGCTGGTCAGCGCCGGGCTCTACGCCGCGGGCTCGGTCTTCCGGATCCGCCTTTTGCCCTCCCAGTTCGAGGACTCGTTCCCCCTGCTCGTGTGGCAGGTGCTCTTCGTGCTCGGCATGGTCACCGGGTTCTACCGGCGGCAGCTCGTCACGTGGTTCGCCGACCGGCGCCGCCGGCCGCTGCTCGTCGCCTGCCTGCTGCTCGCCGTCGCCCTCGCCCTGTTCTCCTGGTCGAGTCCCTACGCCAGCAGCGCCTACGACGTCCGGCTGGCCCTGCTACCGGAGCCGGCGTTCCGCACGGTCTACGACGCCTACTTCGGCCGGACCTACCTGGGGATCGGCCGGCTGCTGAACGTGCTCCTCGTGGTGATCGCCGGCTACGCCGTCCTCAGCGCCTACTGGAGGCCGCTCGAGCGCGCGCTCGGGTGGTTCCTCGTTCCGCTGGGACGGGCCACCCTCTACGTGTTCATCGTGCACGTGTTCCTGATCCTGGCCGTGGCCAACGTGCCCGCTCTCCAGCAGGGGGACGTGTGGCTCAACACCGCCGCCTACGTGGTGGTCCTCGGCCTGCTGTGGGTCATGGTCCGGACCCGGTTCCTCTTCCGGCTCGTACCCCGGTGAGATGCAGCCGGCGGACCCGGCCCGGCCCAGGCCGTGGTCCACTGCCGGCCCGCGTCGTTCCGTGACGGAGGGACCCCCCCGTCCGGTCAGCGCGTATGACGCGGCCGGCGGGCGGGTGGGGGAGCGGCCGCCCGCGGGTGGTAGTTTGCGCTCGCTAATTCTCGTGGCCCCGTGCGAGACCCCCCAGCGCGCTCGCCGTCGGCGGGGAGCCCGCTCCCGTCGGAAGAACCCCCATGCCTGCTTTCGTTCCCCCACGTGTCCTGTGCTCCCTCACCGCGGCCGCCGCCGCCGTGGCCCTGGGGCTCGTCGCCGTGCCCGCGGCGCACGCGGCGCCCTCGGTCCACCTCCCGGCCGGACCGGCGGCCCTCGCCCCGGCCAAGAAGCCGGTCCCGACGGCCGCCGTCGTGCCGGCCGAGCCCCAGGTCCGCACGTGCCCCCTGCGCTTCGGCGTCGGCACGGCCGGTGGTCCCGCCGCCTCCACCGAGCTCGCCGAGGTGGCGTCCCTGACCGGTGAGAAGCCGTCGATCGTCCTCTCCTACAAGGACTTCGCCCAGCCCGTTCCCTACTGGGAGCTCGAACAGACCCGCGCGGCCGGGGCCACCACCCTGCTGACCTGGGAGCCGTGGGTCTGGGGCGGCGGGATCGACCAGCCGGCCCACTCCCTGGACGCGATCGCCTCCGGCGCCCACGACGCCCACATCACCGACTGGGCCACCCGCCTGGCCGACTGGGGATCCCCGGTGATGCTGCGCTTCGGCCACGAGATGAACGGGAACTGGTACCCGTGGGCCGAGGGGGTCAACGGCAACGGCGCCGGGGACTACGTCGCCGCCTGGCGCCACGTCCACGACATCTTCACCCGCGCGGGGGCCGACAACGTCCAGTGGGTCTGGAACCCGAACGTGCCCTACTACGGGTCCACGCCCCTGGACGGGCTCTACCCCGGCACCGACTACGTCGACGTCGTGGCCCTGGACGGCTACAACTGGGGCACCTCCCAGAGCTGGTCCAGCTGGCAGCAGCCGTGGGACCTGTTCGCCTACGGCCTGTCCGAGATGCGGCGCCTGGCCCCGGGCAAGGAGATCGTCGTCGCCGAGACCGCCACCGCCGAGGCCGGCGGGTCCAAGGCCGAGTGGAACGCGCACCTGGTGTACTACCTCGCGCAGCAGCCCGACGTCACGGGGCTCGTCTGGTTCCACCTCGACAAGGAGGTGGACTGGCGGATCAACTCCTCCACCGCCTCGGCCCAGGCCCTGGCCGCCGAGCTCGCCAAGCGCCCCTGCCCCTGACCAGCGCGGCGCCGCGCGCCACACCGGGTCATGCGAATCACAAAAGCAAACCGCGCGTGTAGCGTGACCCCCAACGACCGGCACCGCGCCACCGCTCATCCGGAGGCGGCGCGGCGCCGGTCGGTCCCCCCAGGACCGTGTCGAGGAGTCCCCCCATGGCAGTTCCCCTCACCCCGCCCCCCGGCCGCCGGCTCGGACCCGTCTGCGCGGCGCTGCTCGTCGTCGCGCTGGCGGGCTGCGCCGAGGACCGGGGGACCGGCACCACCGCGGCGTCCAGCGCGAGCCCGCCGGCGGCCACGGCCGGTTCCGCGCCCGCGTCGGGGGCGGACGGAAGCACGACGCCGGAGACGCCCCGCGACAGCCCGGCCCCGCCGGGCAACGACGTGGCCCCCTACGACGACACCGCCACCCGGGACGCCGCCGGATCCTTCGGCGCCGCCCAGCGGCTCGACGACTCCCTCGAGGCGGTCGTGGAGGGCCCCCGCCCCGGCACCACCGGCCAGCGCCCCGTCCGGGCCGCCCCCGGCACCCCGGTGCAGGTGTTCACGCTGACCCTCACCAACACCGGGGCCGCCCCGGTCGACGCCGTGCCGTGGTCCTTCCCGATCGCCGTCGACGGCGAGGCCCCGGCGCCCCCCGTCTTCGACGACTCGCTGGGCGTGCCGATGGAGACCTTCCCGACCATCGCCCCCGGCGGGAGCGCCTCCCTCGAGGTCGCCTTCTCCGCGGAGCACGACGCCGACCTGGCCGTCCGCGTCTTCGACAACACCACCCCCGACCACTACGTCGAGTTCACCGACTGAAGCCCAGCAAGGGACCCCCCATGAAGATCTCAGCTCTGCGCATCCCCGCCGCGGTCGCGGCCTGCTTAGCGGTCGTCCTCGCCGGTGCCCCGGGGGCGTCCGCGGCGCCGTCCGCGCCCGCCCCCGGCGTCTCGGCCGGTCCGACGACGACCCCCGGACCCGCGGCGGGTGCCGTCGCGGCGACCGTGCGGCTCGAGCCGGTGGACGACGAGTCGACCGTGCCCGAGCGGGAGACCTCGCTCGTCGACGTCCTCGCCAACGACGGCCTCGAGGACCCCGCGACGGTGCGGCTCCTGCTCGTGGACCCCGCGGCCCGCGCGGCCGAGGACGAGCTCGTCGACGAGCTGCGCACGGATCTCGGGTCCCTGCGCGTGGTGTCCCCGGACACGGAGCCCGAAGCCCTGCCCGAGGGCTGGGAGATCCCGGACCACCCGGTCCTCGCCCTGACGCCCGCTCCGGATCGGCCCGCCGACGCCGCCTCGGTGGAGGTGGCCTACGCCGTGCTGGGCGCCGGGGGCGAGGCGGCCCGGGCCGTGCTCACGGTCGCCCCGGACCAGGAGGCCCCCGGGGCCTCCGCCGCGCCCACCGCCTCGGGGGAGCCGACGGAACCGGCGGTCCCGGCCGAGCCGACGGACGGCGCCGAGCCGACGACGGAGCCCTCCCCGGGCGCGGAGCCCGCCGAGGAGCGGCCGGCCGCACCGCGGCCGGAGTCGCAGGAGACCGCCGCCGCGGCCGCCGCGGAGAACGCGGACGTGCCCGCCGAGGTCCGGCAGGCCCTGGAGGCCGCCGCGGCCCGGGCGTCCGCCAGGACCGGGGAGCCGACCGGGGAGATGCGCCCCTGGAAGGGGGGCTGGGAGTGGCCGCACCAGAGGGGCGTGGTCCTCTGGTCCGAGGCGCACGGCGCGCACTTCGTGCAGCTGCGGGGCGCGATCGGGCACCGGTGGAGCTCCACGGGCGGCGTGGACGTGCTGGGCTGGCCCGTGGACGACGAGTCCTGCCTCCTGACGGGCGGCGGGTGCCGGCAGTCCTTCTCGAAGACCCGCACGATCTACTGGAGCTCCTCCACCGGGGCGCGGACCGTCAACACCCGGGGGGCGATCGGCCACCAGTGGGTGCTCGGCGGGCGCGAGGCCGGGGCCTACGGCTACCCCACGACCGACGAGGTCTGCGGGGCGGCCGGCGGGTGCCGCCAGTCCTTCGCGGGAGACCGGACGATCTACTGGACCTCGTCCACCGGGGCGCGGACGGTCAACACCCGGGGCGCGATCGGCCACAAGTGGGTCCTCGGCGGGCGCGAGGCCGGGAGCTACGGCTACCCCACGACCGACGAGGTCTGCGGGCTGACCGGGGGCGGGTGCCGCCAGTCCTTCACCAAGGCGCACACGATCTACTGGAGCCCCGGGACGGGGGCCCGGGCGGTCAAGACGAAGGGCGCGATCGGGCAGCGGTGGATCGCCACGGGACGCGAGCGGGGGTCGCTCGGCTACCCCGTCACGGACGAGGTCGGCACCGGCACCGTGCACCAGAAGTTCCAGCGGGGACTCGTCACCTGGAGCCGCGCCACCGGCGCCCGGACGCACCTGTTCCGCGGCGAGTGCCACCACCTCAACACGGGGCGCTCCGTGCAGCCGACCCGCAACGCGGCGCGCGTGTCCCTGACCATCGCCGAGGGCTACGGGCGCTCGCAGGCCACGTTCGTCAACTGCGTGCGGATCGGCGGAAGCTACGTCGAGGAGTGGCGGACGTCCGCCTACGTGGGGGCCAGCGGGTTCAAGCGGCCCGGGGTGCCCTCGGGGCACACGCAGTACCTGTTCTCCCCGCAGGGCTCGTACTCGGTCACGGAGTCCTTCGGGGTCTACAACCCGGGCACCGCGCTGCCCTACCGGCAGCTCAACCCCAACTCCCGGTGGGGCGGCCGCCTGGGCACGCTCTACAACAAGTACTTCGAGTCCACCGGCTACACCTGGCCGGACGAGAACATGTGGTACTTCTCGCTGTCCGGCGACTACCGGCTCGGCGTGGTGATCAACTACAACCGCCCGCCCGACTCGTCCATCGTCCAGGGCAACGGGTTCGCGATCTTCCTGCACGCGAACAAGAAGCCCACGGCGGGGTGCATCGCCCTGCACGAGCACGAGGTCGCCCGGTACATGCGCACCGCGCGCCCCGGGGACCGGATCATCATGGGCGTCCGGGCGGACCTGTTCCGCTGACGGACCGGGGACGTCAGGAGGGGGACCGCGCGGCGCGCGGTCCCCCTCCGTCGTCGGTGCGGGTCACGGGCTACTCGACGGACTGCTCCACTCGGGCCTGCTCCCGGCGGCCCAGGGCCCACAGCACCAGCTCGCTCGGCACGGCGCGCAGCACGCGCACGGTCCCCGTCCTGCCGCGGCCGCCGCGCACCGCGCCGTAGGACGGGGCGATGAGCACCACGGTGTCCTCCTCGTCCTTGAGCACCACCTTGGCCAGCAGGCTCAGGGACCGCCACAGGGCCTGCTCCTCGTCGTGCAGCAGCGGGCGCTCGTGCCAGTCGGGCTGGGCCCGGCGGACGTCCTCGTGGTGGACGAAGTACTCCACGGTGTTGATCCGCTTGTCCACCGGTCCGAGCCGCGCGGGCGAGTACAGCGGCGGGTGCTCCACCTTCCGCACGAGCTCCTCCCAGGGCTGGCCGGCGACGGCCTGCTCGGCGCGGCGGGCGCGCTCGCCCAGCACGGGCACCCGCGGGAGCACCTGGCCGGCGAGGACGTCCGGCCGCCCGGAGCGCACGACGAGGTGCACGGCGAGGTCGCGGGTCCTCCAGCCCTCGCACAGGGTCGGGGCGTCGGGGCCCAGTCGGCGCAGGAGCGCGGCGAGGTGCCGGCGCTCGACGTTGGCGAAATTGGTCACGTGGATCCTCCTCGTGGCGCCGCCGTCGGTCGGCGGGGCCGTCCTGCCGTCCACGCTATACCGGGTGCGGGCCCGCCAGGAACCGGCGCGGCCGGGCCGGGCTCAGCCGCGGGGGACGGGCGGTCCCAGGTACAGGAGCACCGAGGTGAGGCCCGCCACCACGACCGCGCCCGCCGCCACGGCCAGCCACGGGCTGCGGAGGGACCAGGCCTCCAGCCGCTCCGGCACGGTGGCGGGACGGTCGCCGCCGGGGGCCAGGCGCCATCCGCCGGCGAGCCGGCCCGTGCGCTCGGCGCGGCGCTCGAAGGGGATCGTGGCCCAGGGGACGACCGCGCTGGCCAGGCCCAGGGCCCCGAAGCCCGCCGACCACCGCTGGTCCACCCAGACGAAGCAGGTCACCACGCAGTAGCCCAGGAACACGACCCCGTGCAGCATGCCGAAGACGGGCACGAAGGCCTCCGAGACCCCCGTGTACTTCAGGACCATGCCGAGGATCAGCAGCGTCCAGGTCACCGCCTCCGCGAGGGCGAAGCGGCCGTAGAGTTCACGGGGTGTCATGGGTGGTGCTCTCCTGCACGTCGAGGGGCTGCTGGTCGGTGGGGGCGTCGTCGGGGACCGCCGGAGCCGCGAACTGGCTCGCGTGCAGCGCGGCGTACGCGCCCCGGGCGGCGAGCAGGTCGTCGTGGGCGCCCCGCTCCACGATCCGGCCGTCCTCCATCACCAGGATGATATCCGCGTCGCGGACGGTGGAGAGACGGTGCGCGATGACGAACGAGGTCCGGTCGCTGCGCAGCGCGGCCATGGCCTGCTGCACGAGCACCTCGGTGCGGGTGTCCACCGAGGACGTCGCCTCGTCCAGGATCAGCAGGGAGGGGTCGGACAGGAAGGCCCGGGCGATGGTGATGAGCTGCCGCTCGCCCACGGACACGTTGCTGCCCTCCGGGTCGATCACGGTGTCGTAGCCCTCCGGCAGCGCGCGCACGAAGCGGTCCACGAGGGTCGCCCGGGCGGCCTCGAGCACCTCCTCGTCCGTGGCGTCCAGCCGTCCGTAGCGGATGTTCTCCCGGATGGTCCCGCCGAACAGCCAGGCGTCCTGCAGGACCATCCCGACCCGGGAGCGCAGCTCGGCGCGGGAGAGGTCGGTGATGTCCACGCCGTCCAGCGTGATCCGCCCGGCGTCGAGCTCGTAGAAGCGCAGCACCAGGTTCACGAGCGTCGTCTTGCCGGCGCCGGTGGGCCCCACGACGGCCACGGTCCGGCCGGGGAGCGCCTCGAAGGTCAGATCCTGGAGGAGCGGGGTTCCCGGGACGTAGGAGAAGGAGACGTGCTCGAAGCGCACCCGGCCGGGGGAGCGTGCGGGCAGGCGGGCGCGGGTAGCGTCGGCCTGCTGCTCCGGGGCGTCGAGCAGCTCGAAGGCGCGCTCCGCGGAGGCCACCCCGGACTGCAGGGTGTTGGCCATGCCCGCCATCTGGGACAGGGGCTGGGTGAACTCCCGCGAGTACTGGATGAACGCGGTCGCCGCCCCGAGGCTCAGCTGCCCGGAGGCCACGCGCAGCCCGCCGAGCACGGCGATGCCCGCGTAGGAGAGGTAGGAGATGAACTGCATGACGGGCATGATCGTGCCGGAGACGAACTGTGCCCCGAAGGCCGCCCGGTACAGCTCCTCGTTGCGCTCGTCGAAGCGCTCGGCCATCTCCTGCTCGCGGCCGAAGACCCTGATCAGCTCGTGGCCGGAGAACGAGTCCTCGATGTGCCCGTTGAGGGCGCCGGTGGCGCGCCACTGCTCCGTGAACAGGCGCTGGGCGCGCACCCCGATGAACCCGGCGGCCCCCGCGGACAGGGGGAGGGCGACGAGGGCCACGAGCGCCAGCTGCCACGACACCACGAACATCATGATCACGATGCCCACCACCGTGAGCAGGGACTGGACCAGCTGGGCGAAGGAGTGCTGCAGCGCCGTCTGGACGTTGTCGACGTCGTTGGTCACCCGCGAGAGCACGTCCCCGCGCTCACGGGTGTCGAACCACCCCAGCGGCAGCCGGTTCAGCTTGTCCTCGACCGCGCTGCGCAGGTCGTGGACCACCTGCATGACCAGGCGGTTGAGCAGCCAGCCCTGCGCCCACATCAGCAGCGAGGCCACCAGGTACATGACCAGCACCGCCGCGATCAGCCGGGCGAGCGCGGAGAAGTCGATGCCCGCCCCGGGGACGACGTCCGCGGCGGAGACCAGGTCCGCGAGGTTCTGCTCGCCCCGGTCCCGCAGGTCCTGGGCCACCTCCTCCCGTGTCGCGCCCGCGGGCATGTCCCGGCCGAGCACCCCCGTGAAGATCACGTCCATCGCCCGGCCCAGGACGAGCGGGGCCCAGACGTTGAGCGCCACGGACACGGTCCCGGCCAGGAGGACGAGCGCCAGCGCCCGCCGCTGCGGGGCGAGCAGGCCCAGCAGCCGTCCGGCGGAGGACCAGAAGTGCTGGGGCCTGCGCGGCGGGGCGGGCGCGGCCATCAGGCCACCTCCTCCGCGCGGGTCTGCGACTCGACGATCTCCCGGTAGGTGCCGGAGGAGGCCAGCAGCTCGTCGTGGGTCCCGCGCGCCGTGATCCGCCCGGCGTCCAGGACGAGGATCTGGTCCGCGTCCCGGACGGTGGACACGCGCTGGGCCACGACCAGGACGGTCGCGTCCCGGGTGGCCGGCACGAGGGCGGCGCGCAGCCGGGCGTCGGTGGCCACGTCCAGGGCGGAGAACGAGTCGTCGAAGAGGTACACCACCGGGCGGGCCACCAGCGCCCGTGCGATGCACAGCCGCTGCCGCTGCCCGCCGGAGACGTTGACGCCGCCCTGGGCGATCGGAGCCTCGAGCCCCCCGGGCATCCGGCGGACGAAGTCCTCCGCCTGCGCGGTGCGCAGCGCGGTCCAGAGCTCCTCGTCCGTCGCCCCGGCGTCCCCGAGCCGGAGGTTGGAGGCCACGGTGCCGGAGAACAGGTACGGCCGCTGCGGCACGAGGGCCACCCGGGCGGCGATCTGCTCGTGGGACAGCCGGGGCAGCGGGACGCCGTCGAGCTCCACCGTGCCCCCGGTGGGGTCCAGCAGCCGGGGGACGAGGTGCAGGAGGGTGGACTTGCCCGACCCGGTGGCGCCGACGACGGCGGTCGTCCGGCCCGGTCCGGCCCGGAAGCCCACGCCCTCCAGCACGGGCAGCTCCGCCCCGGGGTACCGGAACGTCACGTCGCGCAGCTCCACCACGCCGGTCCGGGAGGCGGGGACCACGGGCGCGGCGGGCTCCCGCAGGGAGGGCTCGGTGCGCAGGACCTCGGTGATGCGCTCGGCGCACACCATGGCGCGCGGGACCATCATCACCATGAAGGTCCCCATCATCACGGCCGTCAGGATCTGCAGGAGGTACTGCAGGAACGCGGTGAGCGAGCCGACCTGGATCTGCCCGGCCCCCACCCGCTGGCCGCCGAACCACAGCACGGCGGCGGAGGCCAGGTGCAGGATCATGGTGATGACCGGGAACATCAGCACGAACAGGGAGCCGATGCGCACCGACACGTCGGTAAGCTCCCGGTTGGCGGCCGCGAAGCGGCGGCGCTCGTGGTCCTCCCGCACGAAGGCCCGCACCACCCGGATGCCGACGATCTGCTCGCGCAGCACCGCGTTGATCCGGTCGATCCGCCCCTGCATGAGCCGGAAGAGGGGCATGAGCAGGCCCACCAGCACGCCCACCGCGATCCCGAGCACGGGCACCGACACCCACACGAGCCAGGAGAGCCCGGCGTCCTCCCGGAGGGCCATCACGATCCCGCCGGCGCACATGATGGGCGCCGCCACCATGAAGTTGAGCCCCATGAGCACGAGCATCTGGATCTGCTGGACGTCGTTGGTGCCCCGCGTGATGAGGGTGGGGGCCCCGAAGCCGTTGACCTCCCGGGAGCCGAAGGAGCCGACCTGCCGGTGCACGGCGCGGCGGAGATCGCGGCCGGTGCCCATCGCCGCCCGGGCCGCGCAGTACACCGCGGCGACGGCGGCCGCCACCTGCAGGAGCGCGACGCCGAGCATCACCTCCCCGACGCGCAGGATCAGGCCGGTGTCGCCCCGGACGACGCCCTCGTCGATGATCCGGGCGTTGAGGCTCGGCAGCAGCAGCGCGGCGATCGTGGCGACCAGCTGGAGCGCGACGACGGCCAGGACCCACGGCAGGTAGCGGCCGGTGTGCTGCCGGACGAGACGGAGAAGCATGGGCGTCCGCTCCTGGTGGCGGGACGGGCGGGGCGGACCGGGCGGTCCGTGATCCAGGCTACGCCGGGGCGCGGACACCGTGCCCCGCCCGGTCCGCCGGGGCCTCGCCGCCGATTGTGGCCTTTCGTGAAGTGGATCACTACAACCCCTGGTAAAACCACACGAACTCACATAAACTCAAGGGAACGCAAAGACAGTCCATCGTTCCCGTCCGTGAGGTGCACGCCATGTTCGCAGAAGAACGCCAGGCCGAGATCGCCGAGCTGGTGCTCACGACTCGCCGGGTCAACGGCGCGGACCTGGCACGCCGCTTCGACGTCACCATGGAGACGGTCCGGCGCGACCTCGCGGCCCTCGAGGCCGCGGGCAGGCTCCGCAGGGTGCACGGGGGCGCCGTCTCCGCGGACCAGTCGACGTCCGACGAGAAGGCCATCTCCTCCCGCAAGCACCTGAACACCCCGGAGAAGCGGCGGATCGCGCAGGCGGCGTTCGACCTCCTGCGCACCAGCGGGGCCGGGGCCGTCGTGCTCGACGCCGGCAGCACCGTCGAGGCCCTGGCCGACCTCATCGTCCGCACCGACTCCACCCTGCCGGACGGGCAGGAGCAGCTCATCATCACCCACGCCCTGCACATCGCCGCCAAGCTCGCCGACGCCTCGGGCATCGGGCTCGAGCTCGTCGGCGGGCGCGTCCGCAAGCTCACCTGGGCCGCCGCCGGCGGACGGGCCGCGGAGCACTACACCCGCCTGCGCCCGGACCTCGCGTTCGTGGGCTGCAACGGGATCCACGCCGCGTTCGGGCTGAGCACCCCGGACCCCATCGAGGCGGTCGTCAAGACCGCCATCATCCAGACCTCCCGCCGGGTCGTGGTCCTCTGCGACTCGGCCAAGCACGATCAGGAGACCCTCATGCGCTTCGCGTCGCTCGACGAGATCGACACCCTCATCACCGACCGGGCCCCCGGCCCCGAGCTGGCCGCCGCCCTCGAGGAGGCCGACGTCGAGGTGGTGATCGCGTGATCCTCACCGTCACCCTCAACCCGTCCCTCGACCGCACGGTCGAGCTCCCGGCGCCGCTGCGCCGCGGCGCCGTCCAGCGCGCCGACGGCGCCCGGCAGGACGCCGGCGGCAAGGGCGTGAACATCTCCCGGGCGCTGCGCGCAAGCGGCGTCCCGACCCTGGCCGTGCTGCCGGGCGACCCCGGCGATCCGCTGCTGGCGGAGCTCACCGCGGCCGAGGTCCCCTACGAGGCGGTCCCCGTGGGCGCCCCGATCCGCTCGAACATCACGATCACCGAGCCGGACGGCACCACCACCAAGATCAACGCCCCGGGTGCGCCGCTGGGCACCGAGCACGTCGACGCCGTCGTCGAGCTCCTGGTGGACCGCGGCGCGGACGCCTCCTGGGTGGTCCTGGCCGGCTCGCTGCCGCCCGGCGCCCCGGAGGACGTCTACGCCCGGATCGTCCGCCGGGTCCGCACGGCCCTGGGGGAGCGCTCGCCCCTGTTCGCCGTGGACACCTCCGGGGCGGCGCTGCAGGGCGCCGTGTCCGGCGACGACGCCCTGCCCGACCTCATCAAGCCCAACGGCGAGGAGCTCGCCGAGCTCGTCGGGACGGTCGACGGCGAACGGCTCGAGGCGGACCCCGACCTCGCGGCCGCCACCGCCGCCGCGCTCGTGGACCGCGGCCTGGGCGCGGTCCTCACGACCCTCGGGGCCGGCGGGGCCGTGCTCACCGTCCCGGAGGGCTCCTGGCACGCCGTCCACGCCCCCGTGGCCGTGCGCTCCACCGTGGGCGCCGGCGACAGCTCGCTCTCGGGCTACCTCATCGCCCAGGAGCGCGGGGACGCGGCGCCGGAGTGCCTGCGGCAGGCCGTGGCCTCCGGGTCCGCGGCGGCCGCGCTGCCGGGCACCCGGGTCCCCACCCTCTCCGAGACCACCCCCGAGGCGGTCACCGTGCGGGAGCTCCCCGCGCGCGCCGTCTCCGGCTGAACCGAACCACTCCACCCCACCTCATCCGAACCACCCGGGCCACCGGCCCGGCCGCTCAAGGAGGACATCGTGTCCGAGCTCATCACTCCCGACCTGGTCTCGCTCGACCAGGACCTGGGAGCAGACAAGGAATCCGTCATCGGCCGGCTCGCCGCCCTGGTGCAGCGCACCGGCCGCGCCGAGCAGCTCGACGGGCTGCTGGCGGACGCCATCGCCCGCGAGAACAAGACCGCCACCGGCATCCCCGGCGGCATCGCGATCCCGCACTGCCGCTCCGCCGCCGTGACCGAGCCGACCCTGGTCATGGCCCGGCTCGCGCAGGGCGTCCCCTGGGGCGCCAAGGACGGCCCCGCCGACCTCGTCTTCTTCATCGCGGCGCCCGAGGGCGCCGACCAGACGCACCTGAAGCTGCTGGCCAAGCTCGCCCGCTCGCTGATGAAGAAGGACTTCGTGGCCGCCCTGCGCGCCGCGCGGTCCGAGCAGGAGGTCGTCCGGATCGTCGACGACGCGCTGGGGCTCGGCGGGACCGCCGAGGGCGCCTCCCCGACCGGCCCGGCGACCGCCGGCGCCACGTCCGCCGCCGCGGTGCCCGCCTCGGTCGACGCCCGGGCCGCGGACGGGGGCGCCGCGCCGGCGTCCGCCGCCCCGGCCGCGGGCGACGCCGGCCCGCACGCCGGCAAGAAGATCGTGGCCGTCACGGCCTGCCCCACCGGCATCGCCCACACCTACATGGCGGCGGACGGGCTGACCTACGCCGCCGAGGACATGGGGGTCGACCTCCAGGTCGAGACCCAGGGCTCCGCCGGCTTCACCAAGCTGGACCCCGCCACGATCGCCGCGGCGGACGCGGTGATCTTCGCGACCGACGTCGACGTCCGGGACCGCGCCCGGTTCGCCGGCAAGCCCTTCGTCGCCTCGCCGGTCAAGCGCGGCATCGACGAGCCGAAGGTCATGATCGAGGAGGCCCTCGCCAACGCCGGGAACCCGAACGCCCCGCGCGTGCAGGGCGGGGCCGGCGGGGACGCCGACCAGGGCGCCACCGGCGGCGCGAACGAGGGCTGGGGGACCCGCATCCGCAAGGCCGTGATGACCGGTGTCAGCTACATGATCCCGTTCGTGGCCGCGGGCGGGCTGCTCATGGCCTTCGGCTTCATGGTGGCCGGGGCGGACATCGCCAACATCGCCGACGACGTGCTGACCGGCTCCACCATCTGGAACCTCGGCGAGTTCACCCTCGCCCAGTACATCGGCGCGGTCCTGTTCAAGATGGGCAACCTGGCCATGAGCCTGCTGGTGCCTGCACTGGCCGGCTACATCGCCTACGGCCTGAGCGACCGTCCCGGCATCGCCCCGGGCTTCGCGGCCGGCCTGGTCGCGAACTTCATGGGCGCCGGGTTCCTCGGCGGCATCGTCGGCGGTCTGCTGGCCGGTCTCGCCGCCTACTGGCTGGCGCAGCCCCGGCTGCCCCGCTGGCTGGGCTCGCTGATGCCCGTGGTGATCATCCCGCTGCTCGCCACGATCTTCGCCGCGGGTCTGCTGCTGCTGGTCCTGGGCGGGCCGATCGCCACCTTCATGGCGTGGCTGACCGAGGTCCTCAACGGCATGACCGGTGCCAGTGCGCTGGCGCTCGGCGCGATCCTCGGCCTGATGATGGGCTCGGACCTGGGCGGGCCGATCAACAAGGTCGCCTACACGTTCGCCGCCGCCGGCCTCGGGGCCGCGACCGTCGCCAACACCGCCCCGCAGGAGATCATGGCCGCGGTCATCGCCGCCGGCATGGTGCCCCCGCTGGCCATGGCCCTCGCCTCGACGGTGGCCAAGCGCTACTTCACGGTGGCCGAGCGGGAGAACGGCAAGGCCGCGTGGCTGCTGGGGGCCTCCTTCATCTCCGAGGGCGCCATCCCGTTCGCCGCGGCCGACCCGCTGCGCGTGCTCCCCGCGTCCATGGTCGGCGGCGCCGTGACCGGCGCGATCAGCATGGCCACGGGCGTCACCTCCGCCGCGCCGCACGGCGGGGTGTGGATCCTGCCGGTGATCGGCAACCCGCTGATGTTCCTGCTCGCGGTGGTTGTCGGTACCGTGGTCACAGCAGGCATCGTCGTCGCCCTCAAGCACGTGGGCGGTGCGCACGGCCGGGTGGCCGACGCCACCCGCTCGCGCGAGGATGCCGCCGCTGTGCCGACCACCGCCTGAGCGGTGCGCACGGGCCCCGACCGGGGCCCGTGCGCACCGATCCGAGCCTTCTCGAGGAAGAGGAACACGATGCAGACACTGACAGGCGTGGGGGTGTGCGCGGGCCGCGTCATCGGCGAGCTCGTGAGCATGCCGGAGCCGGTCTCCGAGCCGGCCGCGGGGCTGATGCTGCGGGACGAGGAGCCCGAGGCGGCGGTGGCCCGGCTGCACACGGCCGCCGCCGCGGTCAAGGCCGAGCTCAAGCGCCGCGCCGAGGTGGCGACCGAGAAGGACGCCGCGGACGTGCTCAAGTCCACCGCGCTCATGGCGGGGGACAAGGCACTGCTGAAGAACGCCGCGAAGCTCGTCAACGGCAAGGGGCTCGCCCCCGAGCGCGCCCTGTGGGAGGCCGCGAGCGACTACGCGGACCAGATGCGCGCCCTGGGCGGGTACATGGCCGAGCGCGCCGCGGACATCGAGGACGTCCGGGCGCGGCTCGTGTCCCAGCTCCAGGGGCTGCCCATGCCGGGCGTGCCGCAGCGGGACGTCCCGTTCGTGCTGACCGCCGAGGACCTCGCGCCCGCCGACACGGCGACCCTGGACCCCGAGATGGTCCTGGCCCTCGTCACCTCCGGCGGCGGCCCGCAGTCCCACACGGCCATCCTGGCCCGCAACCTCGGGCTCCCCGCGGTCGTGGCGGCCCGGGGCGTCGAGGCGCTCGCCGACGGCACCCGCGTGTTCGTGGACGGCGCCACCGGTGAGATCCGCACCGAGCCCGGCGCGGACGAGCAGGAGCTCGTGGAGGCCTGGGTGCGCAGCGCCGCGGCGCGCGAGGCCTTCGACGGCCGAGGCGTGCTCTCGGACGGCACCGAGATCCCGCTGCTGGCCAACGTGGGCACTCCCGAGGACGCCCGCACGGCGGCCGCGGCCGGGGCCCAGGGCGTGGGGCTGCTGCGCACCGAGTTCTGCTTCCTGGGCCGGGACAAGGAGCCCTCGGTCGAGGAGCAGGTGGAGCAGTACACCGCGATCCTCGAGTCCTTCGCCGGCAAGAAGGTCGTGGTCCGCACGCTCGACGCCGGAGCGGACAAGCCGCTGCCCTTCCTCACCGACACCGCCGAGCCGAACCCCGCGCTCGGGGTCCGGGGCTACCGCACGGACCGCTCCGTGCCGGGCGTGCTCGCCCGGCAGCTCGAGGCGATCGCGCTGGCGGAGAAGGCCACGGACGCGGACGTGTGGGTCATGGCGCCGATGATCGCCACGCCCTCCGAGGCCCGGGACTTCGCCGTGATGGCGACCGCCGCAGGCCTGCGGGTGCCCGGGGTCATGGTCGAGACGCCGTCCGCGGCCGTCACCGCCGACCAGATCCTGCGCCACGTCAAGTTCGTGTCCCTGGGCACCAACGACCTGACCCAGTACACGATGGCCGCCGACCGGATGATGGGCTCCCTCGCGGAGCTCAACAACCCGTGGCAGCCCGCCGTGCTGCGGATGATCCGGTACACCGTGGAGGGCGCCCGCCGGGCCGAGTCCGAGGGCGCCGGTCCGCGCAACGTGGGCGTCTGCGGCGAGGCCGCGGCCGACCCCGCGCTCGCCGTGGTGCTCGTGGGCCTCGGGGTGCACACCCTGTCCATGAGCCCCCGCGGACTGGCCGCGGTCGCCGCCGTGCTGCGCAGCGTCGACCTCGCCACCGCCCAGGCCCTCGCCGAGGTCGCGATCGAGCAGCCCAGCGCGGAGGAGGCCGCCGCCGCCGTGCGGACCGAGCTCAGCGTGCTCGCCGAGCTCGGCCTCTGACCCACCGACCGCACCGTTTCCGCACCACCCCAACCACCGGGGCCCGTCACCCAGGGCCCCGCAACCCGAAGGAGCACCACCATGGCAGAACGCACCGCCACCATCGCCTCGTCCGTCGGCCTGCACGCCCGTCCCGCCGCGATCTTCGCCGAGGCCGCCGGGGAGTACGACCTCGACATCACGATCGCCGCCGAGGGCGAGCCCGAGGACGAGGCGATGGACGCCTCGAGCGTGCTGTCCCTCATGTCCCTCGGCGCCGGCCAGGGGGACAAGGTCGTCCTCCGCGCCGAGGGCGCGGGCGCCGACGACGCGCTCGACGCGCTCGTGCAGATCCTCGAGACGGACCACGACGCCGAGTAGGACCCCGCCGCACCGTCCAGCCACGGCGCCCGCCCACCGCACGGTGAGCGGGCGCCGTCGCGCGTGCCGACCCGCCGCACCGACCTCTCACGTGCTCCGACTACCGTGGAGGGGATGCCCGCACTCTCCGATGGAGGACCGATGACCGCCGATCGACCACCGCTCGACCACCGCCGCCGGGAGCCGGAGCGCGCCGCGCAGGCCCCGCGGCGGGCCCTCGTCGTGGGCACGGGCCGGGACCGGGGGGCCCTCGCGGCGGCGCGCGCCCTCGAACGGGCGGGCTGGCACGTGGGCGTCGGCACCCCGGACGGACCGGGCATGCTCGGCGCCACGCGGGCGGCCGCGGCCCGCCACGAGGTGCCCCGCCCGCGCGGGGACGGCGCCCGCTTCATCGACGGGGTCCGCCGGGCGGTCGCGGAGGGGTCCTACGACGTCGTCTTCGGCGCCGGCGACGACTGGATGGCCGCGGTCTCGGCCTACCGCCAGCACCTCCCGGCGGCGGTGGCGCACCCGGGCCCGGACGTGGTCGCGGAGGCCCTCGACAAGGTCGGGCTCGCGGACCGGGCGGCCCGGGCGGGCCTCGCCGCCCCCCGGACGCTGGCGGCCACGGACGAGGCGCTCGCCGCCTGGGACGGCCCGCTCGTCGTCAAGTGCCGGGCGCACTGGGCGCCCGGGCAGACCCGGCCCCACCGCATCGAGGCCAAGCTCTTCCCGGACGCCCCCGCCGCCGCCGGACAGGTGCGGCGGATCCGCGAGGCCGGTGCCGAGCCGGTGCTGCAGGTGCCCGTGCGCGGCACCCTCGGGGCCCTCATCGGGGTCCACCACGACGGCCGCCTGCGCGGCCGGGTGCAGCAGACCACCTCCCGGCTGTGGCCCACGCCCAACGGCGTCTCGACCCGTGCGCAGACGGTGCCCGTCGACGAGGAGCTCGCGGCGCGCGCCGAGGTGCTGCTGCGCGACCTGGGCTGGTGGGGCCTCGTGGAGCTGCAGTTCCTCACCGGGGACGACGGCGTCCCGCAGCTCATCGACCTCAACGGCCGCTTCTTCGGCTCGATGGCCCTGGCCGAGGCCGCCCGCCCCGGGCTGGCCGACGCGTGGGGCCGGCTGGTGCTCGGCGCGCCCGTGCCGGAGCTGCCGGACGCCCGCCCCGGGGTCCGCTACGCCTGGCTCGCCGGGGACCTGCGGCGGGCCTCCGTGGAGCGCCGCGGCGGTCTGGCCGCGGACGTCGCCGACACCCTCCGCTGGGGCCGCGGCGCCCAGCACAGCGTGTGGGACCTGCGCGATCCCGGACCCACGTGGCACCTGGCCACCTGGCGGCTCAGGAACGGCGCCCGCTCCGGGTAGGGCGGCGCCGCGTCAGCGCCTCCGGCGCAGCGTCCGCAGCGTCTCGCCCACGAGCAGGCGCTCGGGAGCCCGCAGCACGACGAGCCCGAGCAGGTACGTCCCGCCCACCACGGCGGCGCAGAGCGCCGCGAGCACGAACGAGGGCAGCTCCGCCAGCGCCTCCCGCGCACCCAGCCCTGCGGCGCCGGCGACGGCCGCCAGCACGAGCGCCCGCGCCACCAGTGCCGTCGTCGCCCTGGCGTCCAGCCCGGCGTGCCGCCGGTGCAGCAGCCACGCGTTGAGCAGCGCCGCCACGACCAGGGACGCGGTCGTGGCCGCGGCGATGCCGGCGAGGCCCAGCACCGGGGCCAGCAGGACGTCGCCGACCACGTTGACGACCATCGCCAGCACCGCCACGACCACGGGCCCGCGGGAGTCGCCGATGGCGTAGGACGCGCGGACCACGACCTGGCGGAAGCCGAGCGCGAGCAGCGCCGGCGCGTACCAGGCGACCGCGGTGGCCGTTGCCGCGACGTCCCCGTCGTCGAACGCGCCGTGCCCGAAGGCCGTGGCGACGAGGGGTCCGGCCGCGACCACGAACACCGCGCACACCGGGGCGAGCACGGTGACGACCACGGACAGCCCGCGGTCGACGAGCCGGCGCAGCTCGGGCCGGTCGTCCGCGGAGGCGCCCAGGGCCGGGTACAGGGGGACGAGCAGGGCCGCGATGACGAGGGTCTCCGGCAGGTCGACCAGGCGCCAGCCGTAGGTCAGCGCCGTGATCGTGCCGTCCTCGAGGGTGGAGCCCACCGCCCGGTCGACGAGGGTGTTGATGTTGACCACGGCGTTGCCCACCAGCATGGGCGGCACGAGCCGGGCGATCTCCCGGAAGCCCGGGTCCCGCAGGTCCCACCGGGGCCGGAGCCGGGAGCCGAGCGCCCGCACGGGGGGCACCTGCATCAGCAGCCGCGCCGCCGAGCCCACCACGTAGCCCACGGCGAGCGCCGAGACGCCGTACCGGGGCCCGAACAGACCTGCCGCGGCGATCATGACGAGGTTGAACGGGACGCCCTGCAGGGAGGACCACGCGAAGCGGCCGTGGGCCTGGACGAGCGAGGCCAGCAGGTCCGTGCCGGCCACGAGCACCGTCGCGACGAGGACGATCCGGGTGAGCGAGGCGGCCGTGGCGGTCTGGGCGTCGTCGAACCCGGGGGCGAGCAGGGCCGTCACCGGTTCCGCGAGCAGCCCCGTCACCACGGCGGCCAGGCCGAGGACGACCACGGTGACGGTGAGGGAGACCTCGAAGCCGCGGTGGCCGCGGCACCCCGTGCCGTCGGCGCGCTCCCGGGCGGCCTCCCGCGAGGTCACGGGGGTCACGGAGCGCGCCATCGCCCAGGCGATCAGGCCGAGGACGACGTTCAGCACGCCCTGGGCCACCAGCCACGCGTCGAGCTCGGCGCCCGCGCCGAAGACGGCGCCGACGACGACGTCCCGGGCGAAGCCCAGCACGGTGGAGACGGCGGTCAGTCCGGTCACGAGGACCGCGGCGCGGGCGATGCTCCAGCGCCCGCCCGGTCCACCCACGGCTCCCGCCACCTCCCTGGTCCGGACCGCGCCGGGGATCGGAGCGGACCTGCCGGTGCGCGCCGCGGACCTGCCGGTGCGAACCGCCTGAACAGGATACACAGCGCGGCACCCGGTGCCGCCCCGGTCCCGTCCCGGGCCCGCCGCGGGGACGGGAACGGGGGCGCGGCGCCCGAGCGGCACGGCTCAGAGGCCCCTCAGGCCCGCGCGGTTAGACTGACCGGGGCCGGCCCCCGCCGGCGCACCGGCCCGCCGGCCGCCCCCGGCCGGCCGGCCCCGACGACCCCGACGATTGAGAGAGCCTTGCGAGAGTTCACCGCACGCTTCGCCACCGCCCAGGAGATCGAGGCCTGGGACACCCAGGTCACGGCGAACCCGCACGGCGGCAACCTGCTGCAGTCGGCGTCCTTCGCGGACGTCAAGGCGGACCACGGCTGGCGGCCCCTGCACCTCGTGCACGAGCCCGCCGACGGCGGACAGGCGTCCTACAACCTCGTCCTCGAGAAGGCGGTGCCCGCCCTCGGCAAGCTCTGGTACATGATCAAGGGCCCGGACGTCGCCTCCGTCGACGACATCCCCGGGATCGCCGCGGCCAGTGCCCGGCTCGTGGCCGAGCAGCGGCTGAACGTCTTCGCGATCAAGATCGAGCCGGACGTCCTGGACTCCGACTACGCCCGCGGCGTGCTCGCGCGGGCCGGGCTGAAGAAGTCCTTCAACATCCAGCCCAACGACTCCACGGCGGTCCTCGACACCGACCGGGACGAGGAGGCCGTGCTGAAGTCGCTGCACTCCCGCGGGCGCAACGCCGTCCGGCGAGCCCTGCGCGAGGGCTGCACCGTCGAACGGGTCGAGCTGACCGAGCAGAACATGCGCCGGATGTACGCGCTCATGGACACCGTGGGGCAGGGGGACGCGAACGTGAACCTGCGCTCCTACGAGTACTACGCGAAGTTCTGGACGGCGTTCGAGCAGGCCGGCCAGGGGCGGCTGTACTTCACCTACGAGGACGGCGAGCCCTCGGTGGGCGCCTACGTCATCGCCTACGGCACCAAGGGCACCTACAAGGACGGCGGCTCGAAGCCCCGGCGCCGCCAGTACGGTGACTCCCACCTGCTGCAGTGGACCGCGATCACGGACCTCATGCGGGAGCACGGGATCGTCGAGTACGACTTCTGCGGCACCCCGCCGAGCGACCAGCTCAAGAACAAGGAGCACCCCTACTACGGTCTGGGGCTGTTCAAGACGAGCTTCACCAAGACCGTGGTCGACTTCGTGGGCGTCCACGACCAGGTCCTGAGCCCCGCCAAGTACGCGGTGTGGACCAACGTGGCCGAGAAGGTCCAGCGCCAGCTGTGGGTCCGCCGCACGGGCCAGCCCTTCTACTGATCCGACCCCGACCCCGACCGCCCGCCGGGCCCCCGCCCTCGCGCCCCGGAAGGAGGAACGCCGCGTGGTGACCGACCAGCGCGCCCCCCTGCGCCCGTTCGCCGCCTACCCCTCGTCGGACGGTGCCGAGGAGCCCGACCTCCACGTCGTCGAGCCCTTCGGTCCGGGCGGGGACACGACGCTCACGGGCGCCGCCCGCCCGGTCGCCCGGCACGGCGCGGGCCTGCCCGCGGTGCGCCCCACCGAGGACCAGGCCCAGCACGCCCGGCGCCGCGCCGGGACCACCGTGCTCGACATCGTGCCCGACGCCCCGCAGGCGCTGCCCGTGCTCAGCACGAGCCTGATCCGCCGGCACGGGGACACCCCCGAGCCGGAGAAGCGCCGCGAGCTGCTCTCCGCCGCCGAGACCGTGCCCCTGCCGGCGTCGGCGCGCCGGCGGCGCCGCACCGGCACCGACACGGTCCCCGTCTCCCGCCCGGAGACGACGACGATCGGGCCGCTCCCGGCTCCCGGCAAGAGCTCCGACCGGATGCAGCGGGGCGCCTACCCGTCCACCCGGGCGCAGGGGGCCCGGCCGGGCGGGCGCGCCCGGCTGCGCTCCATCCTGCAGGGGGAGGCCGCCCCGACCGCTCCCATGCGCGTGGTGGAACGGCTCAACGCCTCGCCCTTCGCCAATCTGCGCCGGTTCGGGGAGTCCACCAGCCGGCAGGCTCGGCGCACCCTCAACTTTGCGCTGCGGCTCGCGGAGACCATGTTCCACTACGGCGCGGACGCCCTCGACGTCGAGAACGCCATCATCGCCGTGTGCGCCACCTACGGGGTCGAGAACGTCGAGGTGGACATCACCAACCAGGCCGTGACGATCAACTACATCGCCGACGACCAGCCGGACGGCGGGGACACCCGGACCCGCGAGGACGTCTTCAACGACCCGGACACCAACAGCCACACGGTCATGCGGGTCGTGCGCTCCTGGACGGACAACTACGCGGGGCTGGCCGAGACGCACCAGCTGGTCGCGGACATCACGGGCGGTGAGATGCCCCGCGGGGAGGCGGAGCGGCGACTGGAGGCGATCAACGCCAAGCCCAAGCCCTATCCGCGGTGGATGGTGCGGGCCGCCACGGCCGCCGCGGCGATGACCATCACCGTCGGCATCGGCGGGGGAGTGCTGGGTGCGCTCGTGGCCGGTCTGTCCTCGGTCGTCAACCAGGTCGTGGCGCACCGGCTGGGCGTCTGGCGGATCCCCGAGTTCTTCACCATGGCCGCCCAGTCGGGGATCCTCACCACGATGGCCCTGCTGATGTCCTGGGCCGGTGTCGACCTGTCCCCGGCACGGGTCATCGCGGGCGGGATCATCCTGCTCCTGCCCACCACCCGCATGGTCTCCACCATGCAGGACGCGATCAACGGGTTCCCCGTCACGGCGGCCGGGCGGCTGCTCTCCACGTCCATGGCGTTCCTCGGCATCGTGGCCGGCATCGCCGGCGGCATCTCCGTGGCCGGCTACGCCGGCATGCCCCGGGTCGACGTCTCGCAGAGCGCCTTCGACCCGGTGGGCCCGCTGACCAACTCCGTGTTCATGCTGATCGCCACCGGGCTCATCGCGGTCACGATGCAGGCCAAGCCCCGTCACGTGCTCTCGACCGTGGCCGCCGCCCTCGGCGGTCTCGTGGTCTACCACACCGGCATGGCCGCCGGCCTGGGCTCCCGCCTGGACACGGCGCTCGCGGCGATCACCAGCGGGTGCGTGGCGACCGTGCTCGCGGCCCGGCACCGGATTCCCCAGCTGGTCCTGGCGATCCCCGCGATGACCTTCCTGCTGCCCGGGCTGTCCATCTTCCGCGGCATGTACACCATCACCGTGGAGACGGACACCTACGGCCCCGGGATCGTGGGTCTCGTCAACGCGATGGCCTCCATCGTGGCCCTGGCCTCCGGGGTGGTGCTCGGCAAGTACCTCATGCGGCCCTTCGTGGGGCACCTCAACGGCACCAGTTCTCGGCGCAACCGGCGCCGCTGACACGCTGACCAGTGTCAGCACCGTAGGGCGCTGTGGGCCGGGCCGGCACCGTGGTGGGCTGTGGGCCGGGGCATCGCCGGGGTGGATCGTCGGTGCGGCTCAGAACGGGGGCGGGTCGTCGTCCTGCCGGACCCCGTGGGGGCGGACCTGGTGAGGTCGGGCGCCGGAGGGCACGGTCCTGCGGGGTGTCCACAGGACCGCAGCCGGTGACGGCTCGTCCGGTGCCTGCTCTGCCGGGGGGCCGCCGTCGACGGGCAGGTCGTCGGCGATCCGCAGCGGCGAGAGCACGGGGTGGTGGTGCTGCTGGGGGTAGGTCACGTGGACGCGTCCTGCCGGTGAGGTCCATTCCAGGACGCCCTCCGGGGACTCCCGGCGGCGGTGCCGGACCCGCCAGCGCCCGAGCGGGCCGTCCCGGTGCTTGAGGACGTGGTGGTGACGGCACAGATGGGCGAGGTTGTCCGCGGCGGTCGGCCCGCCCTCGACCCAGGCCACGGTGTGGTCGAGGTCGCAGCGCTCGGCACGGCGCCGGCATCCGGGGAACCGGCAGGTGCCGTCCCTCGCTCGCAGCCGGCGCTTGAGATCGGCCGGCACGGCGTACGTGGTGCGGTCGTGGTCCAGGACGGTGCCGGTGACCGGATGTGTCAGAACCCTCGACCAGGACCCGGCGCCGGCGGCGATCCGCTCGGCCACGCTCACCGGGATCGGCCCGTAGCCGGCCAGCTCCGCGCAGCCCGGGCTCCCAGCAGGCCCGCCGCGGCCGGTGGCTCCGCCGGCGCTGCATGATCGGCCGGGGAGCCCGTCTCCGTTGGATGATTCACCGGGGACCGCGTGTCCGCCGGGTGATCTGCCGGGGAGCGCGCCTCCGTCGGGTGATCCTCCGGGAAGCCCGTCTCCGTCGGGCGACCGGCCGGGGGATCCGCGGTCGGGAGTCTGTGCGCTGTGCTCCAGCAGCGAAAGCACGGGAACGGTGACCGTGACCTGCCCGCGGATCCCGCGCAGGTGCTCCGGCATGCAGGCGGGCTCGCCGTCCAGCAGCAGTGCGGCGAGCACGTCCGCGCGCAGCTGCCCTGCCGTGCGCGGCCCGTCCTCCCAGCAGCTCCGGTCGTCGTCCGGGCCCCGGCCCTCAGCGACGCCCTGGCCGCCACACGCGGACCCGGCCAAGTCCGACGACGGGCTGTGCGGATCCACACGGGCGGCGACGGACGCGAGACGGGCGTGGACCGCGTGGGCGGTGGCCGCGTCCAGGAGCGCGCACAGCCGCGCCATGCCGTCCTCCTCGGGTTCTATCCACACCCTGCGCCCCCGGCGGGCCAGCCGGTGACGGTCCTCCTGAGACCCGGCCAGCAGCCAGGCCCGCCGCCTCCGGGCCAGCGCCCGGAGCTGCGACGCGGTGGCCGTCGGGGCCTTCTCCAGCAGCTCGTCCACGACACGGGACACGGCCTCGCCGAGCGGCCGCTGCTCGGGCGGCCGACCGGTCACACCCACCAGGTCCCGCCACAGGTCCACGATCACCTCGGTCTGGCGCGGGGCGATCGCCCCGGACTCGAGGGCCTGCAGGACCCGGGGCAGGCTCTCGGCGAGCAGGACCGCGTTCTCCACACGGCGCACCGCCGTACCCGCCGGCAGCCGCAGCGCCGGGCCGATCTCGTCGGCCACGTCCAGCACCGTGCGCTTCTCCGGTTCCGGGACGTGCTGCCCACGACTGCGGGCTCGCTCGTTCGACCAGCGTGCCCGGGCCGCCCGTCGCCGATCGTGCGCCTGCTCCTGCAGCTGCCACATCCGGTGGATCACCCGCAGCTGCCGGCCCGCAGCCCGTGCCTCCGCCCGGGCGTCCTCGACCAGCTCCGTCACAGCACCGGCGTACTCACGGTCGGCAACGGCCGTGTCCTCCCCGAGGACCTCCTCCGGGCTCCGCGGCCGGCCGGCGGTAGTGGTCATGTCTCATGATCCCCACCGGATCCGACACCATAAGGACGGAGACGGAGACGGAGACGGAGACGGAGACGGAGACGGAGACGGAGCCCGTGGCCCGGGCCGGGGCCATGCCCTGGGGCGGGGAGGAGCGGCCGTGAGACGCGGAGGGACGGCCCGGCTTCCGGGCGCGTCCGAGAACCGGTGCCCGATCTCGGGACGAGCAGCTCAGCGCCGCGCAGTCCGAAGGATCACCGCTCGCGGGTCCGGCTCAGAGGATCTGGCCGACCGGCAGCTTCTTCTCCGCCTGGAACACGTCCTCGGTGCGGCCCCTCGCCCAGTAGCCGGACAGCGAGACCTGGTCCCGCTCCAGCCGACGGCGCGTGAACAGCTCCTCACGCAGGGCCTTCATGACCTCCCGCTCGCCGTGGGCGAAGACCTGGACCCCTTCCGGGTCGGTGGGCCACCCGGCCTCGCGCACGGCCCGCACCAGGGCAGGGTCCTCTCCGGGACCGCTGTCCGCCCGGAACACCCAGCGCACCGCCATCCCGGCCGGGGCGGACACCGGCTGGACGTCGGAGGGCGTGTCCACCTCCAGCAGCACCTCGCCCTGCGCGGAGGCCGGGAGGGTCTCCAGGACGGCGAGGGCGGCGGGGATCGCGGCGTCGTCGGCGGCGATCAGGGTCCACGCGGCGTCCGGCGCCGGCGTCCACCTGCCCCCGGGGCCGAGGGCGATGATGCGGTCCCCGGGCTCGGCGCGGGCCGCCCACGGGCCGGCGAAGCCGTCGTCGCCGTGCAGCACGAAGTCCATCCACAGCTCGTGCCGCTCCGGCACGTACCGGCGGATGGTGAGGTGGCGGGTGACGGGCTGCCGGTCGCCCGGCAGGGTCTCCTTGAGCTCCCAGTAGTCGGGGTTCCGGCCAGGCTCCGCCCCCGGCCGCAACGAGCCTGTGGTCTCGGCGTCAGGAGCGTCCGTGCCAGGGTTCGCGGTGCCAACACCTGCCGTGCCGGGGAGCGCGGTGCCGGCTTCGCCCGTGCCGGGCCGGAGGAAGACGAGCTTCACGTACTTCTCGGGCGGGACGATGTCCGCGTAGCGCTCGGGCTCGTCGATGCCCAGGACCACCCGGACCATCGACGGGGACAGCAGCTCGCGGGAGCGCACCGTCAGGTTCAGCTGCGGCTTGCGGGGTCTGGCGGGCCGGGCCCCGGGGGTCGTCGTCATGCCGCCCACCCTAACGGAGGCCTCCTGGTGTCACAGCCGCCAGTCGACCGGCTCCGCGCCCTGCTGCTCGAGGAGCTGGTTCGTGCGGGAGAACGGCCGGGAGCCGAAGAAGCCCCGGGACGCGGACAGCGGGGACGGGTGCGCGGACTCGACCGTGGGGAAGCCGTCCAGCCACGCGGCAGTGCTCCGCGCGTCCCGGCCCCACAGGATGGCCACCAGCGGGGTCCCGCGGCCGGCGAGGGCCTTGATGGCGCGCTCCGTGACCGCTTCCCAGCCCTTGCCCCGGTGGGAGGCCGGGGCCCCCTCGCGCACGGTGAGGACCCTGTTCAGGAGCATCACGCCCTGCCGGGACCACGCGGAGAGGTCCCCGTGCTCCGGCGGGTCGACGCCGAGGTCGTCCCGCAGCTCCTTGTAGATGTTCTGCAGGGAGCGGGGCACTGGACGCACGTGGGGCTGCACGGAGAAGGACAGGCCCATGGCGTGGCCGGGAGTGGGGTAGGGGTCCTGCCCGACGACCAGCACCCTGACCTGCTCGAGCGGCTCCTGGAACGCCCGCAGGACCGCCGGGCCCTCCGGGAGCGTGCGGTGCCCGTCGGCGTGCTCCTCGCGCAGGAACCGGCCCATCTGCCGGATCTGCGGTTCCACGGGGGCGAGGGCCTCCGCCCAGTCGGGGGCCATGATCCTGTCCAGGGGCTGGGTCTCGCTCACGGTGCTCCTCGGTGCGGGTGCGGGGTCGATGCGGGTGCGAAAACGGGTGCGCCGTGCACCACTCTAGGCCGGTGCCGTGCCGTCCCCGGCGCGGGCGTGCTCCGTGGGGTCGGGACCGGCGTGCCGACGGCGCAGCGCGCGGCCCTCCTCGACGAGCTCCTGCTCCTTCGCTTGCATCCGCCGCACGCCCCGGAGGTCCCGCGGCGGCAGCCGCAGGTTCTCCTCGGCCTCGATCCCGGCCTGGAGCTGGCGTCCGCGCTCGATCTCGGCGTTGAGCTCGGCGCCCGCGAGCAGCACGATGTTCATGATCCAGATCCACAGCAGCAGGACGATCACTCCGCCGATGGCACCGTAGGTGGCGTTGTAGTCGTTGACGTTGGACACGTAGAAGCTGAACCCTGTGGTCGCAGCGCTCATGACCAGGATGGCGACCACCGAGCCGATGCTGAGCCACCGGAACCTCGGCTGCCGGATGTTCGGGGTGGCGTAGTAGAGCAGGGCGATCACGAACACGAGCAGCAGCAGCAGGGCCGGGATCCGCGCTGCCTGCCAGAGCTGGAGCACCGGCCCGCCCAGGCCGATCAGCCCGCCGAGCCGCTCGGCGACCGGCCCGGAGAGCAGCAGGAGCAGCATCATGCCCACCACCAGGACCACCAGGGACAGCGTCACCGCGATCATCAGGGGGTAGAGCTTCCAGACGGGGCGCCCCTCCTCGACCTCGTAGATCCGGTTCATGGACCGTCCGAAGGCCCGCACGTAGCCCGAGGCCGTCCACAGGGCGCCGACCAGACCGGTGACCAGGGCCAGGCCCGCGGACGGGAAGCCGGTGAGCTCGCCGATCGGCCCCTCGAGCACGGCCACGGCCCCCTCCGGGACCCCGAACTCGTCGAGCAGGCGCAGCAGGGTCCTGGTGGTCGCCTCGGCCTGACCGACGACGCCGAGCATCGACACCACTGTGAGCAGCCCCGGGAAGATGGACAGCACGGCGAAGAACGTCATCACCGCCGCCGAGTCCGTGCACTCGTCGCGGCGGAACTCGTGGACGGTCCGGCGCAGGATGTAGCTCCACGAGGGTCTCGTGATCTGCGCCGGCGACGAGGGCTTCTCCGCGCTGTCCGGGTCCGCCCCGGGATCTCCCGTGGCGTGGGGGTCGGCTGCCATGGGGCTCCTCCGCGTGGTCGGCTGCGGGCCAGGATACCGGGGCCGCCACCGCCCCGGCCCGTTCCGTCCTGGTCGGGCGGGACCGGCGGCGGACTGGCTAGAGTGGGCGCATGAGCGCTTCCTCCACCGAGACCCGACCCCTCGCCGTCGTCACCGGGGCCACCGGAGGCATCGGCCGCGCGTGCGTGGTGGACCTCGCCCGCGACCACGACGTCCTGGCCCTGGGCCGCGACGCCGGCCGGCTGGCCGAGCTCTCCGGCCTCCCGCACGTCACCGTCCGCGCCGCCGACCTGACCGACGTCGCGGCCCTGCCGTCCGTGGTGGCCGGCCTGGACCGGGTCGACGTCCTGGTGCACTCGGCGGCCGTGGCCGGGCGCACCACGGTGGAGGCCGCCTCCGTGGCGGACTGGCGGGCGCAGCTCGAGCTCAACGTGGTGGTCCCCGCGGAGCTGACCCGGCTCCTGCTGCCGGCCCTGCGAGCGGCGCGGGGGAAGGTCGTGTTCCTCAACTCCGGCTCGGGGCTCAACGCCCGCGCCGGGGACGCCGTCTACGCCGCCTCGAAGTTCGCCCTGCGCGCGCTCGCCGACTCGCTCCGCCAGGAGGTCGAGGCCGACGGCGTCGTGGTCAGCTCGGTGCACCCCGGCCCGGTCGACACGCAGATGCAGCGGGACATCCAGGCGGGCCTGGGCCACGAGTACGTCCCGGAGCGCTACCTCCGGCCGGAGTCCGTGGCCGCGGCGGTGCGCGCCGTCGTGGACGCGGGCGAGGACGCGCAGCTGACCACCCTCTCCCTGCGGCCGCGGGCCGAGTCGCGGTGACCGGCGAGGACGCGGTGCCCGAGGACGCGGTGCCCGCGGACGCCCGGCCCGACGACGACGCCGCCCTCGGCGCGGAGCCGGTGCCGGACGGGGAGGCCGCCCTCGACGGGGAAGACCCCGGGGAGGAGACCGGCCTGGACGCCGTGGACCGCGAGATCCTCTCGCTCGAGAACCTGCAGTGGAAGTACCAGGGGGCCAAGGAGATGGAGATCCGCCGCCGCCTGAACCTCTCGCCCACCCACTACTACCAGCGGCTCAACGTCCTGATCGACACCCGCGCAGCCCTCGAGCACGACCCGATGCTCGTGGCCAGGCTGCGCCGGCAGCGAGGAGACCACGGATGACCCAGTACCCGCACGACGAGTTCGACGACGTCCCCGAGGACGGGCCCCGCCAGGGCGCCCACCGCGGTGTCCGGCCGACCGTCCGCGTGGGCGCCCGGGAGCTCACCGCCATCGTCCTGGCCGGGGTGCTGACCCTCGGCGTCGGGGTGTTCTCGTTCCTCAACGCCCCGGGCGAGGCCGCCCCGGCGCCGGGCGCCACGTCCACGGGGTCCTGAGCCGGCCCGGTCCTCGAGGCGTCCCCCATCGGGCTCCGGTCCCGGAGCCCGACCGCTCCGACGCCGTTCACCACGACGTCGTCCACCACGACGTCGTCCACCCCTGACGCCACCGGAAGGAACCACCGTGCAGATCGAAGGAATCCGCGTCCGCGTCCGCGACTGGACCGAGGAGGACCTCGTCGACTACGAGGCGTGGATCATGCCGCCCGCCGGCGGCGGCGAGCACGAGTGGCAGCGCACGGACGGCCCGTTCTACCCGAACTTCACCGCCGAGGGCGCCCAGCGCTGGCTCGGCACCCTCCGGGAGCACGTGACGGCCGGGGACTGGCCGGATCCGCGCGAGACGATGGTGATCGCCGACGCCGCCGACGACCGGTTCATCGGGCAGGTGTCCTGGTACTGGTCGGAGAAGCCCACCGAGGACCCCGGTGACGGCACGCACCTGCTGCCGCTGCGCTCCCTGGGCATCACCGTGTACTCCCCGGAGCACTGGAGCGGCGGCTACGGCACCGAGGCGATGCGCCTGTGGATCGACTACCTCTTCGCCCACTCCGACTCCCACCGCCTCGACCTGGAGACGTGGAGCGGCAACGCGGGCATGTGCCGCGTGGCGGTGAAGCTGGGCTTCACCGAGGAGGCCAGGATCCGCCGGGCCCGCAGGGTCGGCGGCGAGTACTACGACCGGATGGTCTACGGCGTCCTGCGCGAGGAGTGGCAGGGCTGAGCGGAATCGGCTCAGGGGTTTGCACTCTCCGGGGACGAGTGCCAAGATTGCGATTAGCACTCAGTCGTGTGGACTGCTAATGGCTCGGTCCCCGGCCCGACCCGGGCAGCCACCGGCACAGGAGTGACACCTCAACCACCACGGTGAGGTGCCGCACGGCGTCGGGAAGAGTCCGCCGTCGTGCGCGCCGTCCGTCGCGGGCACCGTGGAGGTCGACCGTTTGTCTACCGTCCAGGAGGGACGAAGTCACATGGCAAAGATGATTGCTTTCGACGAAGAGGCACGCCGCGGACTCGAGCGGGGCCTGAACACCCTGGCCGACGCCGTCAAGGTCACCCTCGGCCCGCGCGGCCGCAACGTGGTCCTCGAGAAGGCCTGGGGCGCCCCCACGATCACCAACGACGGCGTGTCCATCGCCAAGGAGATCGAGCTCGACGAGCCGTTCGAGAAGATCGGCGCCGAGCTCGTCAAGGAGGTCGCCAAGAAGACCGACGACATCGCCGGCGACGGCACCACCACCGCCACCGTGCTCGCCCAGGCGCTCGTCAAGGAGGGCCTGCGCAACGTGGCCGCCGGCGCCGACCCGCTGAGCCTCAAGCGCGGCATCNTCGCCGGCGACGGCACCACCACCGCCACCGTGCTCGCCCAGGCGCTCGTCAAGGAGGGCCTGCGCAACGTGGCCGCCGGCGCCGACCCGCTGAGCCTCAAGCGCGGCATCGAGAAGGCCGTCGCCGCGGTCACCGAGGAGCTGCTGGCCTCCGCCAAGGAGGTCGAGACCGAGGAGCAGATCGCCGCCACGGCGTCGATCTCCGCCGGCGACCCCGAGATCGGCCGCCTCATCGCCCAGGCGATGGAGAAGGTCGGCAAGGAGGGCGTGATCACGGTCGAGGAGTCCAACACCTTCGGGCTGGACCTCGAGCTGACCGAGGGCATGCGCTTCGACAAGGGCTACCTCTCGGGCTACTTCGTCACCGACGCCGATCGCCAGGAGGCCGTCCTCGAGGATCCCTACATCCTCGTGGTCAACTCCAAGATCTCCGCGGTCAAGGACCTGGTCCCCGTGCTCGAGAAGGTCATGCAGGCCGGCAAGCCGCTGCTGATCATCGCCGAGGACGTCGAGGGCGAGGCCCTGGCGCTGCTGGTGCTCAACAAGATGCGCGGCTCCATCAAGTCCGTGGCCGTCAAGGCCCCCGGCTTCGGCGACCGCCGCAAGGCGCAGCTGGCCGACATCGCCATCCTCACCGGTGGCCAGGTCATCACCGAGGAGGTCGGGCTCTCCCTCGAGACCGCCACCGTGGACCTGCTGGGCCAGGCCCGCAAGGTCGTCGTGACGAAGGACGAGACCACCATCGTCGACGGCGCCGGCACCGCCGAGGAGATCGAGGGCCGCGTGGCCCAGATCCGCGCCGAGATCAACAACTCGGACTCGGACTACGACCGCGAGAAGCTGCAGGAGCGCCTGGCCAAGCTGGCCGGCGGCGTGGCCGTCCTCAAGGCCGGTGCCGCCACCGAGGTCGAGCTCAAGGAGCGCAAGCACCGCATCGAGGACGCCGTGCGCAACGCCAAGGCCGCCGTGGAGGAGGGCATCGTCGCCGGCGGCGGCGTGGCCCTGATCCAGGCCGGCCAGAAGGCGTTCGACAAGCTGCAGCTCACCGGCGACGAGGCCACCGGCGCGAACATCGTGAAGGTCGCCATCGACGCCCCGCTGAAGCAGATCGCGATCAACTCCGGCCTCGAGGCCGGCGTGGTCGTGGACAAGGTCCGCGGTCTGGCCCAGGGCCACGGCCTCAACGCCGCCACCGGCGAGTACGAGGACCTGATGGCCGCCGGCATCAACGACCCGGTCAAGGTGACCCGGTCCGCGCTGCAGAACGCGGCGTCCATCGCCGGGCTGTTCCTCACCACCGAGGCCGTCGTCGCCGACAAGCCGGAGCCCGCGGGCGCCGGTGCCGGTGCCGACGACGGCATGGGCGGCATGGGCGGCATGATGTGATCGACGGCTGACCCGTCGAGCGTGCCCAGCACGCATCCGGCACGGGCCGGGCACCTCGCGGAGGTGCCCGGCCCGTCGTCGTCCCGCACCTGGTGCCGCAGGGCCGGAAGTGGTGTTCAATCGTGAGCACCAGCTGCCGGAGGAGGTGCCGTGGACGTCGTCGTGTGGGACGCGGTCCCCGTCCAGGTCTCGCTCGTGCTGATCGCCTTCGGGCTCACCTCGCTGGTGGGCCTCGAACGGCGGCTGCGGCGCAAGAGCGCCGGACTGCGCACGCACGCCCTGGTCGGCACCGGGTCGGCGGTGTTCACCCTCGTGTCCGCCTACGGCTTCGGTGTCCTGCCCGGCATCGACGCCGGTCCCGACCCCTCCCGCGTGGCGGCCCAGATCATCACGGGCATCGGCTTCCTGGGCGCGGGCGTGATCTTCACGAACCGGGACGTGGTGCACGGCCTGACGACGGCTGCGAGCATCTGGCTCTCCGCGGCCATCGGGATGGCCTGCGGGGCCGGGCTCGTGCCGCTCGCCGTCGTCGCCACGGGCCTGCACTTCGTCTCCGCGATCCTGCTGACCCCGCTCTCCCGCCGCCTGCCCGGGATGGTGGCCCCGCAGGGACTCCGGCTGCGCTACGAGGACGGGCACGGCGTGCTGCGGGAGGTCCTGACGGTGGTCGACGAGCTGCAGCTGAGCGCCTCCGTGGTCTCGAGCCGGACGGTCGAGGGGTCCGAGGGCACCGAGGTGGAGCTGCTCCTGCGGCTCGAGGGCAAGACGGACCTGCGCACGGCGGCCGTGCAGCTGTCGAGGGTCGCCGGGGTGCGCGACGTCGCCCAGCAGCAGCTCGAGCAGGAGCCCGGCGACTGAGCCGGTGGCGCACGGGACCCGTGGCGCACGGCGTCCGGGCGCCGTGAAAAGATGAGTGCCATGACGATCACTGCTGCCGCCGACGGCTCCGCGCTGGGCAATCCCGGTCCCGCGGGATGGGCCTGGTACATCGACGACAACACCTGGCGGGCCGGCGGGTGGCCGCACGGCACCAACAACATGGGCGAGCTCAAGGCCGTCCTGGACCTGCTCGAGGCCACGGCCCACCGCCCCGACGAGCCCCTGCGGGTGCTGTGCGACAGCCAGTACGTCATCAACTCGATCACGAAGTGGATGCCCGGCTGGAAGAAGAAGGGCTGGAAGAAGAGGGACGGCAAGCCCGTCCTCAACGTGGAGCTCATGAAGGCCCTGGACGCCGCGATGGCGGGCCGCGACGTGCGCTTCGAGTGGGTCAAGGGCCACGCCGGCCACGAGCTCAACGAGGCCGCCGACGTCCGTGCCCGGGCCGTGGCCACCGCGTTCCAGACCGGTCGCCCCGCGCCCGAGGGACCCGGGTTCGACGGCGCCGCCCGGCACCCGGACGGAGCGGGCACCCGGACCTCGGCCCGGGAGCTGCTGGACGCCCCGGAGCCGGTGGACGCCGCGCCGCTGGTGGAGGCCCCAGGGCCGGGGGAGGACACGGATCCCGGCGCGTTCGAGGACCGGCACGACCCCGATCTGCTGAGCGAGCTGCTCGCCCACGAGGAGGAGCTCGCCCGCGGCCGCACGGCGGGGGAGACCGTCCAGGAACTCGAGCGGGACCTGCTCCGCCCGGAGGTCAGGGCGGACCCGGGCCGGCTGGGCCAGCTGCTGCACGAGGCCTTCGCCGAGGTCGGTGCCTCGGGGTCGTGGCGCTCCCGGGCGGACGTCCTCGACCGGCTGCCCCGCGAACCCGGGCTCGGCGCGGTGGACGTGCACGTGCTGGAGGCCACCGAGCTCGGCCCCGCGGCCGTGCACCTTGTCTACCGGCTCACGGCGGGGGACCGCACGAGCCTGCGCAGCTCCCTGTGGGTCCGGGAGGACTCCCGCAACGAGCTGGGGCCCTGGCAGCTGCGCTTCCACCAGGGCACCTACGAGTCCTGACGGGCCCGCTCACACCTCCGGGGCGTCGTCGGCGGGCTCGATGCCCGGCACGCGCACGGTCATCGTCGCCCCGCCGCCGGGGGTCTCGGTGAGCCGCACCGTGCCGTCGTGCTGCTGGACGATCGCGGCCACGATGGACAGCCCCAGCCCCGTCCCGCCGGTCTCGCGCGTGCGGGAGGAGTCGGCCCGGTAGAAGCGCTCGAAGACGCGCTCCGCGTCCTCGCCCTGGATGCCCGGGCCGTGGTCGCGCACCTGCAGGACGGCGTTGAAGGAGTCGTCGACCGAGCGCTCCACGCCCACCGCGATCTCGATCGGCGTGCCCTCCGGGGTGTAGCGCAGGGCGTTGGTCACGAGGTTCGCCACGACCTGGCGCAGCCGGAACTCGTCGCCGTGCACCCATGCCGAGACCGGGCCCCCGCCCCCCAGGCCGCCGACCTCGATCCGCCGGTCGGGGGCGGAGGCGCGGGCGTCCCCTGCCGCGTCGAACGCGAGGTGGAGCAGGTCCACGTCGACGTTCTCCGCGGGCCGCCGCTCGTCGAGGCGCGCGAGCATCAGCAGGTCCTCCACGAGCTGCGTCATCCGCTTCGCCTCCGACTCGATCCGGGACATCGCCCCGGCCACGTCCTCGGGCTCCTGCAGGGCGCCGTGCCGGTAGAGCTCCGAGTAGCCCCGGATGGTCACCAGGGGCGTGCGCAGCTCGTGGGAGGCGTCGGCCACGAACCGCCGGAGCTTGGTCTCGGACCGGGTGCGGGCGTCGAAGGCGTCCTCGATGTGGCCGAGCATCGCGTTGAGCGACGCCGAGAGCTGGCCGATCTCGGTCTGCCGGTTGTAGCCCTCCATGCGCTGGGAGAGGTCGCCCTCGGCGATCCGGGCGGCGGTCTGCTCCACCCGGTGCAGGGGCGCGAACGCCCGGGTGACCAGGATCCAGCCGACCGCCATGGCCGCGAACAGGGTCGCCACCCCGAAGCTCAGCGTCAGGAGGGTCACCGCGCTGAGCATCGCGTTCATGTCGTCGAGCGGCTCGGCGACCGCCACCACGAGGTTCAGCCGTTCCGTCTCGGCCGCGACCACCCGCCACCGGCGGTCCGGGGCGTCCACGGAGCCCACGGTCGTCGGCTCGAAGGGGTTCTCCCGCACGTGCTCGAGGTCGACCTGCGACAGGTCCGGCCGCCGCTCGAGCACGCCCTCCGGGGTGTGCACCGCCTCGGCGAGGGTCTCGCCGTCGGCGTCGAGCAGGAACCCGGCGTGCGGCACCTGGACGCCCTGCGCCCCGCCCATGTCGGCGACCAACACGGTGGAGACCGGCCGGACGGAGTCCCGCAGCCCGCGGTCGATGTCGTTCAGGAGCGAGGTGCGCAGCACCGAGATCGCCACGAAGCTCGTCACCAGGATGGACAGCGCCAGGAGCAGGCCCGTGAGCACCATGAGCTGCGAGCGCAGCGATGCCGAGCGCCACCGGGAGGACAGGGTGTGCATCCCGGGGCCGGGTCAGTGGTTCTTGTGCTGGGAGCGCAGGAGGTAGCCGACGCCGCGCTTGGTGTGGATCAGCGGGGGCAGCTCGGGGTCGTTGTCGATCTTCCGGCGCAGGTAGGAGATGTAGGACTCCACGATCGAGGCGTCCCCGTTGAAGTCGTACTCCCACACGTGGTCGAGGATCTGCGCCTTGGACAGCACGCGGTTCGGGTTGAGCATGAGGTAGCGCAGCAGCTTGAACTCGGTGGGGGACAGGTCGATCTCCCGCTCGCCCCGGAACACCTCGTGCGCGTCGTCGTCGAGGACCAGGTCGTCCACGCGCAGCCGGGAGTCGTCCTCCTCGGCGGGCTGCGTGCGGCGCAGGACCGCGCGGATGCGGGCGACGACCTCGTCGAGGCTGAAGGGCTTGGTGACGTAGTCGTCGCCGCCCACGGTCAGACCGGTGACCTTGTCCTCGGTCTCGTCCTTCGCCGTGAGGAAGAGGATGGGGAAGTGCTGCCCGGACGCGCGCAGCTTGCGGGTCACGGTGAAGCCGTCCATGTCCGGGAGCATGACGTCGAGCACCGCGAGGTCCGGGTTCTCGGACTCCGCCTTGGCCAGGGCGTCACGGCCGTTGGCGGCGGTGACCACCTCGAAGCCGGCGAAGCGCAGGGACGTGGCCAGCAGCTCGAGGATGTTGGGCTCGTCGTCGACGACGAGCAGTTTCGCTTCGGGGTTGTCGTTCTTCACGCCGCCCATTTTCTCGGAACACCCTGAACGCCGCCTGAACGGCGCTCACCGGTCCTCGGGGAGTTCGCCGGGGGCCTCGACGGCGGCGGCGTCGACGATCCGGTAGGCGTAGCCCTGCTCCGCGAGGAAGCGGCGGCGCCGGGCCGCGTAGTCGGCGTCCACGGTGTCGCGGGCCACCACGGTGTAGAAGGTCGCCGGGCGGCCGTCGTGCTTGGGCCGCAGCAGCCGGCCCAGGCGCTGCGCCTCCTCCTGGCGGGAGCCGAAGGCCCCCGAGACCTGCACCGCGACCGAGGCCTCCGGCAGGTCCACCGAGAAGTTCGCGACCTTGGAGACCACGAGCACCGGCAGCTCCCCGGCCCGGAACGCGGCGAAGAGCTTCTCCCGCCGGGCCGTGCCGGTGCTGCCGTTGAGCACCGGGGCGGCCAGCAGCGCGCCCAGCTCGTCGAGCTGGTCCAGGAACTGCCCGATCACGAGCACCGGCTCCCCGCGGTGGCGGGCCACGAGCCGGGCCACGACGTCGAGCTTGTGCGCGGAGGACGAGGCGAGGCGGTGCCGGTCGGCGTCCTCCGCGGAGGCGTAGGCCATCCGGTCCGCGAGGGGCAGCTCCACCCGGACCTCGACGCAGTCGGCGGGGGCGATGTGGCCCTGGGCCTCGATCTCCCGCCACGGCGCGTCGTAGCGCTTCGGGCCGATGAGGGAGAACACCTCGCCCTCGCGGTGGTCCTCGCGCACCAGGGTGGCCGTCAGGCCCAGCCGGCGCCGCGCCTGCAGCTCGGCGGTCATCCGGAACACGGGGGCGGGCAGCAGGTGCACCTCGTCGTAGACGATCAGCCCCCAGTCGTGCCCGTCGAGCAGCTCGAGGTGCGGGTGGATCCCGCCGCGGCGCGCCGTCAGCACCTGGTAGGTGGCGATCGTCACCGGACGGACCTCCTTGACGGCTCCGGAGTACTCGCCGATCTCGTCCTCCGTCAGGGTGGTCCGGCGCAGCAGCTCGGCCTTCCACTGCCGCGCCGAGACCGTGCTCGTGACCAAGACGAGCGTCGTCGTCGAGCTCGCGGCCATCACCCCGGCACCCACCAGCGTCTTGCCGGCGCCGCACGGCAGGACGACGACGCCGCTGCCGCCCGCCCAGAAGTTCTCCACCGCGTGGCGCTGGTAGGGGCGCAGGGCCCAGGCCTCGCCCGTCACGGGGTCCGTCTCCGTCAGGGCGACGGGGTGGGGCGTGCCGTCCACGTAGCCGGCCCGGTCCTCCGCCGGCCACCCCACGGTGAGCAGCAGCTGCTTGAGCTGGCCGCGGGCGCTCGCGTGCACCACCGTGGTGGCGCCGTCGATGCGGGGACCGAGCAGCGGGGCGATCTTCCGGTGCCGGGCGATCTCCTCCAGGACGGGGGCGTCGTGGCAGCGCAGCACGAGCCCGTGCACCGGGTCCTGCTCGAGCACCAGGCGGCCGTAGCGGGACATCGTCTCGTCGATGTCCAGGAGCAGGGCGTGGGGGACCGGGAAGCGGGAGCGGGTGAGGAGGACGTCGAGCACCTGCTCGGCGTCCAGCCCGGCGGCCCGGGCGTTCCACAGGCCCAGCGGGGTGATGCGGTAGGTGTGCACGTGCTCCGGGGCGCGCTCGAGCTCCGCGAAGGCCGCGAGCTCCCGCCGGGCGTCGTCGGCGTCCTCGTGGTCGAGCTCGAGCAGCACGGTCCGGTCGCTCTGGACGATCAGGGGTCCCACGGGGTGGCTCCTCCGCTGTCGGTCGGGTCGTCGATCAGGTCCTCGGCCGGGTCGTCGGGCGGGTCCTCGGGCGGGCGCCGTCCGCGGTCCCGGCCGGTGAGCCGGTCCACCAGGTCCTCGATCTCCTCCGCGGAGGGGACGGGCAGGCGCGGGGTGGGCACCTCGAGCAGCAGGGTCGGGTCCGCGGCGGGGGCCTGCGGCGCGGGCTCCGCGGGGGCGACGTCGAGGGCCGGCTCCGTGCCGGTGGCCCGGACGGCCGCCGCGAGCTCCCGGAGCCCGCTCTCCCGGCCGGCGGGTCCCCGGCGCCGGCCGGGGGCCTCCTCCCCGGCGTCGACCACGAGCACGCCGGGGGCGGGCCGGCGCAGCCGCCGCCCCGCGAGGTCCGGGGAGCCGGCGAGCGCCTCCAGCAGCTCCTCCTCGCCGGTGAGCACCCAGTCCGCCCGGGTGATCCGGATCCGCCCGTGGCCCCGGCCGGCCTCCTCGACCAGGTAGGCCAGGGCCTGGGGCACCGGGCCCCGGCCGTGCTCCTCGAGCCAGGCCAGGATCGAGGGCGGGGTCCAGCCGGCGTCGAGCGCCCGGTGCAGGGAGCGCTCGCTGAAGCGGTGCCGCGTTTTCGAACTCGTTTTGCGTCCGGTCNCGTGCCGTTGCTAAAACCCTTTCGAAAACGGTCGAGGGCGCGCGCCACGTCCGGGGCGAGGTGGCCCGTGGCCGTCGCCGTGAGGTCGCTCTGCAGCAGCACCGTCCGCGAGGGCGCGGGCAGCCACCCGGCCACGGAGCGGACGGCGTCCTCGGGCCGGTCCTCCGCGAGCGCCCGGCCGGGCTCGGTCAGGGCGTCGGCGCCCACCAGGCCGAGTTCGGCGGCCTCCGTCAGCATCCCCGGGCCCCACCGGTCCAGGGCGCGGGCCAGGCGCGGGCGCCGCCAGCGGGCGAGCGCCAGCACGTCCTCGGGGCCGTGGCCCCCCGGCGCCCGCTCGGCGAGCTCGGCGTGGGCGGCCAGCAGCGCCCGGCGCACCACCGGGGCCTCCGGGGCGTGGGTGCCGCGGGTGAGGACCCCGACGACCGTGCCGTCCGCGAGGGGCAGGCCCACCGCGGAGGGGACGACGTCGGAGGCCAGCCACGACCGGACCACGTGCCACCACTGGCCGGCGCGCTCGGCGTCCTCGAAGGGCGCCGGCGCGGGACGCCAGGCCGAGGTGTCCGGGTCCAGCCGCACGAGCCCGGCCAGTTCGCCCAGACCGAGGAGCCGGACGAGCTCGGAGTGCTCGATCCCGAGGGCGGAGCGCAGCCGGCGCAGCTCGCGCACGCCGATCCCGCCCGCCCGCAGGGTGGTCAGCGGGCGGGCCCGCAGCTCGGCGCGCAGGGCCGCGGTCCGGCGCAGCAGCTGCTCGACCGCCGCCGCGGCGGCGTTGTCCCGCAGCCGGTCGGGCACCCGGAGGGCCGGCCCGACCGGCGGCTCCGGGGAGGTCGCGGCCCATGGGTCGGGCCCGCGCAGGAGCAGCCCGACCTCCCTCGGGAGCTCCACGTGGCGGGAGTCCACGGGGAGGAGGATGCCGTGGGCCAGGAGCCAGTCGACGGGCCGGGCGCCGGCGTCGACGGCCGGGTCGACACGGCGCAGGGCGTCCGGCAGAGCACCCACGGGACGGGAGCGGAACCGTTCGAGGACCTCCCGCGCGGGGGCGGGCCACTGCGCGAGGTCCTCGGCGGTGCGCAGCAGGGCCGCGGCCCCCGCCGCGTCCGGCGCCCCGCCGCGCAGCCGGGCGGCGAGGGCGGCGAGCACCGGCCGCGGACGGCCCAGGCCCGCCGGATAGCGGCCGAGGGCCTCCGCCAGGCCGGGCACGAGCCGGAGCGCGTCGTCGTCCCGGTGGACCAGGCCCAGACGGTGCAGCCGGTCCCAGGGCGGGCCGGCCAGCAGCCGCGCGGCGGGATCCTCCGGCGGGCCCAGCAGCACGGCGCGCTCGACGGCGTCCAGCTCGGGCCGGGAGAGGGCGTCGAGGGCCCGGCGCAGCCCCGCCCGGGACAGCAGGGCCTCGGCGAGGTCCTCGAGGGACTCCGTGCCCGGGCGCGCGGCGTCGGGCCGGGCCGCGAGCAGCTCGCCCAGCTCGGCGGGGGAGCGGGACGCGAGATCCCGGAGCAGCCCGTCCGGGAGCACGGATCAGGCCCGGCGGCGGCGCAGCAGGGAGCGCACGAGGACCGCGCAGAACAGCAGGAAGGCCACCGGGAACGCGAACCACGGCACCACCGTGAGCCCGTCCCAGGGGTCCGCTCCGACGGCCGTGAGCACGAGCAGCAGGGCGAGGCACACGGCGCACACCAGGCCGAGCACCACCGCGGAGACGCCGAGGACGTCGATCCCGGGGCGTCGGGCGGTGCGGGGCGCGGGCGCGCGGTCGTCGGAGACAGGCATGGCTCCAGGGTACCGAGCGCAACGGTGTGCCGCTGACCGCGCCCCGGCGGTCCCCGCCCCCGGAGCAGGGCTAGAATGGGAGGTTCCACAGGGTGGCTCGGCGGCAGGGACCGACGGGCCGCCCCTCCACGAACACGAGGACGAGGGAGACAGCGTGCCCACCGGCAAGGTCAAGTGGTTCGATGCGAAGAAGGGCTTCGGCTTCCTGGCGGCCGACGACGGCCAGGAAGTGTTCCTGCCCTCCTCGGCGCTGCCCTCCGGTGCCACCACGGTGAAGCCGGGCACGCGGATGGAGTTCGGGGTGGCCCAGGGTCGGCGCGGCGCGCAGGCGCTCTCCGTCCGGATCCTCGACCGGACCCCGTCGGTCGCGAAGAACGTCCGCAAGCCCGCCGACGAGATGGCGGTCATCACCGAGGACCTCATCAAGCTCCTGGACGAGATGTCCAACGGGCTGCACCGGGGCCGCTACCCGGACTCCGCGCACGGGAAGAAGATCGCCGCCATCCTGCGCACGGTGGCCGACAACCTGGACGTCTGAGGCCGCCGCGCCGTTGCCGTCCACCGATCCCGAGCAACCACCCGCCGGCCCCCGCCGGCACCCACCCGAGGGAGACCAGCAGTGACCGAGGAGACCGTCCAGGACGCGCCCGCCGAGGCCGTGCCGCCGGCGCCCGAGCAGGCGGCACCGGTGGCGGCGGCGCCCCGCCGTCGCCGGGCCCCGAAGCAGGACCCCCTGCTCGTGGCCGACGTCGCCACGGCTCGCGCCGGGGTGGAGCAGATCGCGGAGCCCTCGCAGATCGGCGGCGGTCACCGGGTGACGGTGGAGGAGGACCGGCTGGTCGTCCACCACTTCGAGTGCACCCTGCCCGGGTACCGGGGCTGGAACTGGTTCGCGAGCCTGGCCCGCGCCCCGCGCAGCAAGGCGGTGACGGTCTGCGAGGTCGGCCTGCTGCCGGGGGAGGATGCCCTGCTGGCGCCCGAGTGGGTCCCGTGGTCCGCCCGCGTCAGCGCCGAGGAGAAGGCCCAGGAGGAGCAGGACCGGGCCGAGGACGAGGCCGGGGAGACCGCGGCGGCCGGCGGGCCCGAGGGCTCCGGCGGCGCCCCCGACGGCGAGCCGGCGTCCGGTGACCGGGCCGAGGACACGCCGGTCCCGCCGCAGGAGGGCGAGGAGCTCTGACCGTCCCGCCGGGGACCGCGAGGACGGACGAGGCCCCGGAGCCCGCGCGCGGGATGTTCCGGTCCTTCCGGTTCCGCAACTACCGGCTGTGGTTCCTGGGCGCGCTCGTGTCCAACATCGGCACGTGGATGCAGCGCACGGCCCAGTCGTGGCTGGTCTTCGACGAGCTCTCGGACCACGACGCCACCGCCATGGGCGTGGTGACGGCCCTGCAGTTCCTGCCCCAGCTCTTCCTCGCGCCCTGGGCCGGCGTGCTCGCGGACCGGCTCGACCGGCGGCGCCTGCTGCTGTGGACCCAGACGGCCATGGCGGTGCTGGCGGCCGGCCTGGGGGCGCTGGTCCTGGCCGACGCGGCCACCCTGTGGCACGTCTACGGCTTCGCCCTCGCCCTGGGCGTCGTCTCCACCCTCGACGCCCCCGTGCGCCAGACCTTCGTCTCGGAGATGGTCGACGACGCATACCTCTCCAACGCCGTGGCCCTGAACGCGACCTCGTTCAACGCCGCACGGATGATCGGGCCCGCCGTGGCCGGCGTGCTCGTGGCCGCCATCGGCTCGGGCTGGGTGTTCCTCCTCAACACGCTGACCTTCGGCGCGATGCTCGCCGCCGTCCTGGCGATCCGCGCCGACGAGCTGCGCGGGATGCCGCGCTCCGGCCGGGGGCGGGGCCAGATCCGGGAGGGGCTGGCCTATGTGGCCGGCCGCCCCGACATCGTGGCGGTGCTGGTCACCATCTTCCTCATCGGCACCTTCGGGCTGAACTTCGCGGTCTTCCTGGCCGCCATGGCCGGACCCGAGTTCGGCCGGGGCTCGGAGACCTTCGGGCTGCTCAACTCGGTGCTCGCGGTCGGCACGGTGGCCGGGGCCCTGCTCTCGGCCCGGCGCCGCAGCGCCCGGCTGCGCTACGTCTACGGGGGCAGCGCCGTCTTCGCCCTCAGCTGCCTGGGCGCGGCGACGGCGCCCACCCTGCCGCTGTTCGCGCTGTGGCTGGTCCCCTGCGGGCTGTCCTCCCTGACCATCATGACCACCGCCAACGCGTACGTGCAGTCCACCACCTCGCCGGTGATGCGCGGACGCGTCATGAGCCTCTACATGGCCATCTTCATGGGCGGCACCCCGATCGGGGCGCCGGTCGTCGGCTGGATCACCGACGCCCTCGGGGCGCGCTGGGGCATGGGGGTCGCCGTGGCGGCGGGACTCGGCGGGGCCCTGGTGGGCTTCGTCGTCTGGCTGCGGCTGCGCGCGGAGCGCTCCGCGCCCGAGAACTCCGGCTAGCGCCCGGCTCCTCCGCGGAGCTGCTCGACGACGTGGTCCACGCAGGCCAGCAGCCGGGCGACGTCGTCGGGCTCGATGGAGACGAACGTGGCGATCCGCAGCTGGTTGCGCCCCAGCTTGCGGTAGGGCTCGACGTCGACCACGCCGTGGGCGCGCAGGACCGCCGCGACGGCGGCCGCGTCCACGGCGGCGTCGAAGTCCACGGTGGTGATCACGGTGGAGCGGTCCTCGGGGCGGGCCACGAACGGGGACGCGAAGGACGAGGCCTCGGCCCACCCGTAGACCAGGTCCGAGGAGGCCTTCGTGCGGGCCGCGGCCCAGGTCATGCCGCCCTGGTCGTTGAGCCAGCGGACCTGCTCGTCGAGCATCACCAGCGTGGCCAGGGCCGGGGTGTTGTAGGTCTGGTTCTTCCGGGAGTTCTCCAGCGCCGTGGTCAGCTGCAGGAAGTCGGGGATCCACCGCCCGGAGGCGCCGATCCGCTCGATCCGCTCGATCGCCGCGGGGGAGAACGCGCCCAGCCACAGTCCGCCGTCCGAGCCGAAGTTCTTCTGCGGGGAGAAGTAGTAGACGTCCGCCGCGGCCACCTCCGCGGCCATCCCCCCGGCGGCCGAGGTCGCGTCCACCAGCACCAGCGCGTCGTCCGCGATCCCGGAGGGCCGGTGCACGGGCGCGGCGACACCGGTGGAGGTCTCGTTCTGGGGCCACGCGTAGACGTCCACGCCCTCCTCCGCCCGGGCGTCCGGGCGGGTGCCGGGGGCGGACTCCACGATCGAGGAGGGCTCCAGGAACGGTGCGCCGTCGGTGGCCTGGGCGAACTTCGCGCCGAACTCCCCGAACACCAGGTGCTGGGCCCTCCGCTCGACCAGCCCGAACGCGGCGGCGTCCCAGAACGCGGTGGCCCCGCCCAGGCCCAGGAGCACCTCGTGGCCGGAGGGCAGGCCGAGGAACTGCGCGAGGCCCTCCCGCACCGAGCCCACGAGCTCCTGCACCGGCGCCTGGCGGTGGGAGGTGCCGAGCAGGCCGGCCCCGGCGCGCGACACGGCCTCGACCTGTGCCGGACGGATCTTGGAGGGGCCGGCGCCGAAGCGGCCGTCGGCGGGCAGCAGGTGCTGGGGGATGGTGACGTGTGCGGGCAACGGGCGCTCCCTCGTGGGTGACGTGCGGCGGGTGGTGCGCGACGGGCACGGCCGCCGCGGAGGCCGCTCGCGCCGTTCGCGACTCGGCCCATTCTGCCCCACCCGCGGACGGCGGGCCCCGCGGGCGCCTCCTCCCTCCGGGCGGCCGGAGGGCTCGCGCACTAAGCTCGTGCGGGAAGACCGGACCGGGCGGGATCCCCGGGCCGGGACGGCCGGACGAAGGATGACTGAGGCATGAGCGACCTGATCGACACCACGGAGATGTACCTGCGGACCGTCCTCGAGCTCGAGGAGGAGGGGATCACGCCGATGCGGGCGCGGATCGTCGAGCGCCTCGACCACTCCGGGCCCACGGTCTCGCAGACGGTGTCCAGGATGGAGCGGGACGGGCTGCTGACGGTGGGCCAGGACCGGTCGCTGCTGCTCACCCCTGCCGGCCGTGAGCGTGCGGTGCAGGTGATGCGCAAGCACCGGCTGGCGGAGCGGCTGCTCGCCGACGTCATCGGCCTGGACCTCGCCCAGGTGCACGACGAGGCGTGCCGGTGGGAGCACGTGATGAGCGAGCAGGTCGAGCGGCGGCTCGTGGACCTGCTGCACAGCCCCCGGTACTCGCCGTACGGCACGCCGATCCCCGGTCTGGCCGCCCTCGGGGTCGAAGAGAGCCCCGCAGCGGCGCACCCCTCCCTGCTCGACGCCGCCCGCCACGACCCGGACGGGTCGCACACCGTGGCGCTGCTGCCGGAGGTGGTCCAGGCGGACGCGGACCTCCTGGGCGTGCTGAGCGACGTGGGAGTGCTCACCGGGGCGGAGGTCACGGCCCGGGTGGACGGTCAGATCGTGCGCATCGAGGTGGCGGCCACGGGGCGGTCCGCGGAGATCGACCTGCGCACCGCCGCGGCCATCCGCGTCCTCGCTCCCTGAGGCGCCGCCGTCTCCCGGAGCGGGGCGGCGAACGGTTCTTCCCGGGTGTGGGGACGTTCACAAGCCACTTTCGGCCAGTCCGGCCCGAGCCGGACCCCGGAGGCGCGGCTTCCCTGGTGACAGGCGGATTCCCAGGGCGCTCGAAGACACTGCACAGCTCGTCACAGGTGCGAATTGATTCGACCTTTCCTCTCAATAGCTACTCATTGAGACCCGCAGCGTTGTCCGGCTGTTATCTGTCGTGATCAAAACGTGACACTTCCGTAATCTGTCATGTACTGTTCAACGCGTGCCGATCACTGGTCGGATCGGCGCCCTCGGAGCACATCGCCGAATTCTGCCGGTGCCCGTGGCCTCTACACAGAAACTGCTTGGCAGAAGCGGGGGAACCACTTTCGGTCCCGGTGATCCGGGTCCTTGGGGTTAAGTCGTCAGAGCGCGTGCGTTCTGCGGCCGGGTGTCTCCCACCCGAATCCGACAGCTCACCTCGTAGGCAAAGGGAGGAACTCAACCATGTCGCTTTTCACGCTGAACGCTGCCCGCCACCGTGCCGAGACCACCTCGCACGTCGTGCGCAACACCACCATCGCCGCCGCTGCCGGCGCCGCGATGATCGGCTCCGTCGCCCCGGCCCAGGCCTTCGCTCAGGCTCCCGTCGAGACCGGCGCGGCCTACTCGGCCCCGGCCTCCGCCTCGCTGGCCGAGTACTCCTCGTACACCTACCAGGCCCCGGTCGCCGCGCAGCCCGCCGCTCCCGCCTACGAGGCCCCGGCCCCGCAGCAGACCGCCGCCACCTCGAGCGTCACCCCGCAGTCCACCGCCACCACCGAGATCGCCCCGGCCGCCGGCGGCGTCGTGGGCACCGCGATGTCCGCGCAGGGTGCGGGCTACGTCTACGGCGGCACCGCCTACGGCGCCTGGGACTGCTCCGGCTTCACCCAGTGGGTCTTCGCCCAGAACGGCATCGACCTGCCCCGGACCACCTGGTCCCAGTTCGCGGCGGGCACCCCCACCGCCAACCCGCAGCCCGGTGACCTCGTCTCGCAGAACGGCGGCGCCCACGTGGGCATCTACATCGGCGGCGGCAAGATGATCTCCGCCCTCAACCCGACCCAGGGCACCCAGGTCCACTCCGTCAACGCCATGCAGCTGGACGGCTACTACACCTTCTGATCCGGTCCGCCGCCCGCGACGACCCCGCTCGTCGCGGGCGGCACCCGATCACCCCCCCCACCCCGCACGCCGAGAACCGCTCTCCCGGTTCCCGGCGGTGCCTGCTGTCCGACCGGACGGCGCCCCCTCCTCCGCTCGCCGGCCGTCGTTCCCGATCCCGGAACGCACCCCTGCCGGACACCGGCCCACCCCGCGCACTGCCCGGGGCGATCCGTGCTGTCACCCGCGCCCTCCGGCAGGCCCGGCTCCGAAAGAAAGTCGTCTGAACTCCTCATGACCCGTGATCTGACCTCCTCGAACGGCATCGGCTCGCTCTTCTCCGGCAAGGCCCGCACCGTGGCCGCCGTGGCCGCCTTCTCCGGGCTGGCCCTCGCCACCACCGTCTCCGTGCAGGCCGCTCCGGCCCAGGACGCCTCCGCCGACGCCCCGCTGTCCGCCGTGGCCGCGGCCACCCCCGCCGCGGCGCCCGCCGTGTCCCTCGAGCCCGTCGCCCACGTGCAGAAGGTCGAGTCCGACCGGAAGTCCGAGAAGAAGGCCGAGCGGCAGAAGGTCGAGACCCCGGTCGTCGCGGCTCCCGCCGTGGCCGCTCCGGCGCCGAAGGCCGCCGCCGCGCCCGCCCCGGTCGCCGCCCCGAAGCCGGCCGTGCAGGCGGCTCCGGCCCCGAAGCCCGCCGCCGCGCCGGCCCCGAAGCCGGCCCCGAAGCCCGCACCGGTCGCCGCGCCGAAGCCGGCCGTGCAGGCGGCTCCGGCCCCGAAGCCCGCCGCCGCGCCCGCCCCGAAGCCGGCCGTGCAGGCCGCTCCGGCCGCCCAGCGCACCGTCACCCCGCAGAGCTCGGCTTCCGGCAAGGGCGCGACCATCTCCTCCGCCGCCATGGGCCAGCTCGGCGTGGGCCAGGACTGCACCGCGCTCGTCACCAACGCGCTGCGCGCCGCCGGCATCAACCACCACGGCTGGCCGGCCTCCTACCTGAGCCTCGGCACGCAGGTCTCCGCCGGCCAGGCGCAGCCGGGCGACCTCGTCTACTACGCCGACGGCGGCATGGGTGCGGCCCACATCGGCGTCTACATCGGTGGCGGCAAGGCCGTCCACGGCGGCTGGAACGGCGGCACGACCGTCATCGACAGCGTCAACGTGGGCTCCGGCCCCGTCTACGTCCGCGTGCGCTGACCGCACGCGAGAGCACCGCTTCGGGTGCGCGGTTCCTGGTCGGCCAGACGGGAACCGCGCACCCGCTGTCATCCCGGCGCCCACCGCGCCGGCCACCCCGGCGCCCCGGCGGCGGCCGATAGACTGGCCCCATGTCCACCGACTACAGCCGCAACGCCCGCACGAGCCTGGATCGCGAGTACGCCTACATGGCCTACGGCATGATCGGCGGCGCCGTGCCAGGCATCGTGGCCGGCTTCGTCGTCGCCGCGTTCGTGGGGCACGCCGCGATGTGGCTCTCGGTGTTCGGGGGCATCGGGATCGTGCTCGGCCTGATCACCGGGATCCTGCTCCACCGGAGGCGGCACGCTGCGGCCGTGACCGAGGACCGCCGGGAGCGCGGCGCAGCGCCGGAATGACGTGCTCCCGCAGCAGCGGGGCCAGGTCCGCGGGCAGCGCGCCGGGGGAGTCCTCGTCGACGGGCTGCCAGCGCAGCTCCTCGATCTCCGCGAGCGGCACCGGCCGCCCCGTGAGAGGTGCCGTGAACACGGTGCACCGCACCCACGTGCCCGCCTCGTTCGCGGCCGGCGCCACGAACACCCCGAGCGGGCGCAGCTGGGCGGCGTCCAGCCGCAGCCCGACCTCCTCCGCGGTCTCCCGCACGGCGGCGGCCGCCGGGGACTCGCCCGGGTCGAGCTTGCCGCCCACCAGCATGAAGCGCTCCGTGCCCCGCTTGCGCACCGTCAGCAGCGCCCCGTCGTCGTCCCGCAGGCACACGGCGGTGATGGTCAGCACCTCGGCGTCCGCCGGGGGAGCGTCCGGGGACACCTCGGCGGCCGCGCGCAGCCGGCCGATCTCCTCGTCGAGGTTGCGGGCCGCCGCCGGACCCCACCGGTCCTGCGCCGCGGCGGTCCGGAACAGCGGATACCGGCCCCGGAGGTCCTCCAGCACCTCCAGCCGGGCCCGGGCGAACTCCGGTCCGGGCACGTGCGCGTACTCCTTCCGCACGCCCGCCGCGTAGGCGGCGTACCCGTCCGGGTCCGCGCCGAGCACGGAGAGGTCGGCGTCCAGGAGCACCCGTCCGGCGGCGTCCCCCTCGGGGACCCGGTGCCCGAGGGTGAGCAGGACGAGCCGCTCGACCTCCGCCACGAGCGGCGCGGCGAAGCCGGCGGCGCCCAGCCGGGTGCGGGCCAGCTCCGCCGACTCCCGCTCGTCCGCCCCGGGGCGGCCCCGGTAGACGGCGTCGTGGAACCACGCGGCGAGGACCAGGGCGGCGGACCGGTCGGGATCGAGGTCGACGCCGGGCCGCAGCAGGTCGACGGCCTCGAGCACCGCCAGCAGGTGGGCGGGACCGTGGTAGTGCCGGTGCGGCTCGCTCCACCGGTCCACGAGCTCCTCGCCCAGCGCCGGGTGCCCCGGGAAGCGGGCGGCCCACCGCCGCAGCAGGACCCGGGCGATCCGGTCCGGGCGCGCCCGCGCCGGGACGCGCAGCCCGCTGCGCACGAGCAGGCGCGTGAGCTGCCGCCCGTCGACCGGCACCGCGCCCGCGGCCACCGCCCGCCGGTACAGGCTCTCCGGCACGTCGTAGTGGTCCCGGTCGAAGGCGCGCCGGGCCACGCCCAGCCGGTCCGCGAAGTCGTGCAGCTCCTCGTAGGAGGTGTCGGAGACCAGGTGCGAGAAGTGCGTCCCGCGGGCGGGCCAGAGCGGCGGATCGATGTAGACGGGCATGCGACCGATCCTAACGGGGCCGGTTAGCGGGGGTCCGGGGGACCCCCTAGACTGTTCGCGTCGCCCTCGTAGCTCAGGGGATAGAGCACGGCTCTCCTAAAGCCGGTGTCGTTGGTTCGAATCCAATCGGGGGCACGCACGGACGCCCCGGACCGCACGGTCCGGGGCGTCCTTTTGTCCGGAACGGAACCGGCGGGGCCGGGCGGCCTCCGCGCGACCGGGAGCCGGGCTCACCCCCGCTGTCCGGAACGCGGGTCCTGCCGCGGGGCGCCGGCGGTCCTCGACCGGCGCCGCAGGGCCTCCACGGCCACGGCCCCGGTCACGGCGAGCAGCAGCACGAGCAGCACCCAGCGGGCGATCACCAGCACGGACGCCGTGGTCACGGCGGCGCCGTCCCCGGGGTCCGCGAGAGCGGCGTCGATGGCCGCGTTGCCGGCCAGGGACACGGACGCGAAGCCGAGCACCACCGCCGAGCGCAGCCACCGCCGGGCTCGGGACTGCGTGTTGACCGCCACGAACAGCAGCCACGCCAGCCCCACGAACAGCGGCGCCAGCAGCCCGGAGGAGCCGTGCACCGCCTCGTACTGGGCGAGTCCCTCCTCGCCCAGCGCCGCGGCGAGCCGCTGGGCGTGCGCCTGGTCGAAACCGCCCGGCATCCACTCGGGCAGGGTCAGCCCGCCGGCCGCGGCGGCGCCGAACCGGGGGAGGACCCCGGCGTGCACCCAGAGCCACAGGAGCGCCGAGACGGACATGGCCACGCCCACCACGAGGCCCGAGCTCGACCTCGTGGGCTCGGGGCGGAGCTCACCGGGAGCCGCCTCGTGCAGGCGGGTGCCCCGGGCCGGTCCCGGGGGTGCCGCGGTGCCGCCGTGCTTGCGTGCCTTCTGTGCGCGTGTCAGTCCCATGCCCCCATTATCCGGCGCGCGCGCCCGCCGCCCAACGCCGGGACCGCGGGGTAGGCTGGGGCCACCCGCACCGGCCCTGACGGGCCGCACGGGGGGCGGACCGGCCGACGACGACCGGGCGCTCGACGAGGACGACACGGAGGTGCCGGTCATGGAACTGTCCATCGGACTCCCGGACGGCCTGCTCATGCGGCTGACCGAGGGCAACGTGCTGACGCTGTTCGAGAAGGACCACGAGACGGTGCGCCGCACGGTGGACTGCTCCGTCCTCGGAGGCGCCCCCATCGCCGACATGGTGTGGTCGCACAAGCTCTCGGCCGTGATCGTGGCGGTGCCCTCCCTGCACCGGCTCTTCCGCTGGGACCCGTACACCGACGTGCTGTACGAGTTCGCCGGCACGGGCGAGTCCGGGCGGCGGGACGGGAAGGCGGCGCAGGCGAAGTTCGCCGCGACCGTCTCCATCACCGAGGACGGCAACGGCACGCTGTGGCTCATCGACCGGGACTCCTCGTCCCTGCGCTGCATCGAGATCGACACCGACAAGCCCGACGGCTCCCCGCAGGTCTGCACCGTGGTCGGCCGGGCGGGCGCGGGGTTCGCGGACGGGCCCGCGGACGTGGCCCAGCTGGACCACCCCGAGGACCTGCAGATCCTCTACGACGGCTCCATCGTGATCGCCGACACCGGCAACGACGCCATCCGGCACCTCGACCCGGCCAGCCGGGAGCTCGACACCGTCTACGGCGGAGGGACCGAGGGCTCCGTCGAGTTCGACGACGACATCGAGCTGAAGCGGCCCGTCCGGGTCACGGTCGCCGACTCGGAGCTGTGGGTCGAGGACGACAACGGCCGGCACCGGCTCGAACTGCACTTCGTCTGAGGGCCGTTCCCCGGCCGGCCCGGCTGTCACCGGGCCTCGGTAGACTGGGTCCACGATGGACTACCTCTTCGACAACCCGCTCCTGCCCTCCGCCTCCGTGGCCCGCCCCGGCACCGACGCCCGTCCGAGGCGGGGCACCGTCTCCGCCGAGGCCCTGGTGGAGGGGCTCAACGACCCGCAGCGGGCAGCCGTGGAGCACTCCGGCTCACCGCTGCTGATCGTCGCCGGCGCCGGCTCCGGAAAGACCCGGGTGCTGACCCACCGGATCGCGCACCTGCTGGCCACCGGGCGCGCCCACCAGGGCGAGATCCTGGCGATCACGTTCACGAACAAGGCCGCCGCCGAGATGCGCGAGCGCGTGGTGGAGCTGGTGGGGGACTCCGCGAGGTCGATGTCGATCTCCACCTTCCACTCCTTCTGCGTGCGCGTGCTGCGGCGGGAGGCCGCCAGCGTGGGCCTGAAGTCGACCTTCTCCATCTACGACTCCGCCGACTCCCTGCGGCTGCTCACCCTCGTGGCCAAGCAGCACGACCTCGATCCGAAGCGCTTCGCCCCCAAGAGCATCCAGCACCGGATCTCCGCGCTGAAGAACGAGCTCGTCGACGACGAGACGTACCTGTCCCGGGTCTCCGAGACCGACCCCTTCGAGAGCGCCGTGGCCCAGGTCTACCGCGGCTACACGGAGCGGCTGCGCGCGGCCAACGCCATGGACTTCGACGACCTCATCGCCCAGACCGTGCACATGCTCCGGGCGTTCCCGCAGGTCGCCGAGTACTACCGGCGGCGGTACCGGCACGTGCTCATCGACGAGTACCAGGACACCAACCACGCGCAGTACGCGCTGGTCCGGGAGCTCGTCGGGACGGGGGCGGACGCCGGGACCGGGCCGGGGGCGAGCCCCGTGCCGCCCGCCGAGCTGACCGTCGTGGGGGACTCGGACCAGTCGATCTACGCGTTCCGCGGGGCCGACATCCGCAACATCGTCGACTTCGAGCAGGACTACCCCCAGGCCCGCACCATCCTGCTGGAGCAGAACTACCGGTCCACCCAGAACATCCTCACCGCGGCCAACGCGGTGATCGCCAAGAACAAGGGCCGCCGGGACAAGCGGCTGTGGACGGCCTCCGGCAGCGGCGAGAAGATCACCGGCTACGCCGCCGAGAACGAGCACGAGGAGGCCCGCTTCATCGCCGAGGAGATCGACCGTCTCCAGGACGAGGACGGGTACCGCCCCGGCGACGTCGCCGTGTTCTACCGCACCAACGCGCAGTCCCGCTCTCTCGAGGAGATCCTCATGCGCGTGGGCCTGCCCTACAAGGTGGTGGGCGGCACCCGCTTCTACGAGCGCAAGGAGATCAAGGACGCCCTGTCCTACCTGCGCGCGATCGTGAACCCGGACGACGACATCAACGTCCGCCGGATCGTCAACGAGCCCAAGCGCGGCATCGGCGACCGCGCGGAGGGCGCCGCCGCGGCCCTCGCCGAGCGCGAGCGGGTCTCCTTCATGGCCGCGCTGCGCCGCGCCGACGAGGCGCCCGGCATGGCCACCCGCTCCCTGAACGCGGTCAAGGCCTTCGTCCAGCTCATGGACGACCTCGCCTCGGTCGCCGAGGGCTCGGGGGCCGCCACGGTCCTCGAGGCCGTCCTGGAGCAGTCCGGATACCTCGCCGCGCTGCGCCAGTCGCAGGACCCCCAGGACGAGTCCCGGGTCGAGAACCTCGCGGAGCTCGTGGCCGTGGTCCGCGAGTTCGAGCGGGACCACCCCGAGGCCGGGCTGCCCGAGTTCCTCGAGCACGTCTCCCTCGTGGCCGACGCCGACCAGATCCCGAACCGGCCCGCCGCCGGCACCGAGGGCGGACCGAGCGCCGAACAGATCGCGGCGGAGGTCGCCGAGGCCCGCGCCCAGGGCGTGGTCACGCTCATGACCCTGCACACCGCCAAGGGCCTCGAGTTCCCCGTGGTCTTCCTGACCGGCATGGAGCACGGGCTGTTCCCGCACCAGCGCTCCCTCACGGACGAGAAGGAGATGGAGGAGGAGCGGCGGCTCGCCTACGTGGGGCTCACCCGGGCCCGCGAGCGCCTCTACCTCACCCGCTCCGAGTTCCGCTCCATGTGGGGGCAGTCCCAGTACAACCCGGCCAGCCCGTTCCTCGACGAGATCCCGGCGGAGCTCCTCGACTGGAAGCGCGAGGGGTCCTCGGCCCCGGCGTCCTGGGGTTCCTCGCTGCACGGCGGCTCCGGGCAGCGGGACCCGATGCGGGGGTCCTACTGGGGCGCCGCCGCGGCGTCGAACGCGGCCTTCGAGCGGATGGCACCGTCCCGGGCCACCACGGCCGGACGGGTCCAGCCCAACAAGGAGATTCCCAGTCTCGCGGTCGGCGACACCGTGGACCACACGGCGTTCGGGAAGGGCACCGTGGTGTCCCTCGAGGGCGCCGGCGACAAGACCGTGGCGAAGGTGCGCTTCGGGGCCGACGAGAAGCGGCTGCTGCTGCGCTACGCGCCGCTGACGAAGGTCGGCTGAGCCGACCCGGTTCCGCCCGCCCCCGCGGTGGTCGTACCGGTGGTCCCGCCTCCGGTCCCGTGCCGGAGCGGGGGCGGGACGTGCGAAGAGCCTCCGGCCGGAGCGTGGTCAGGGACCACGTCCGGCCGGAGGCTCTCCTCGGGTCAGGGCGTCCCCGCCGCTGACCTCTCGGGCTTGTTCCCTAGGAGGACTTCGCCTTCACCGTGTAGATCGCGCCGGTCGAGACGTCCTCCTCGAGCGCCTCGAGGGTGCGTCCCCGCGTCTCCGGGACCTGGGTGTAGACGAAGATCAGGGACAGCACGCCGAACCCGGCGAAGAGGAAGAACGTCCCGGTGATCCCGACCGCGTCGACCAGGGAGGGGAAGTAGAGCGCGAGGACGCCGTTGGCCACCCAGAGCATGAAGACGGACACGCCGATCCCGAAGCCGCGCATGTGCAGGGGGAACACCTCGGAGAGGTACACCCAGACCGCGACGTTGAGGAAGGTCTGCATGGAGCCGACGAAGGCCACCACGAGGGCCAGGATCACCCAGGGCCGCAGCGGGTTGTCCACCGTCATCGTCATCGCGGCGATCCCGATCAGCAGGTGGCACGTGGTGGTGAGGCTCAGACCGATCATGAAGGTCTTGCGCCGGTCGAGCCGGTCCATCATGTACAGCGCGATGAAGCCGCCGACCACGGCGATCACCCCGGGGGCGATGTTGGCGATGAGGGCCGCGCCGGCCTCGAAGCCCGATTCGATCAGCACGATCTGCCCGTAGTACATGATCGAGTTGATGCCGGTGAACTGCTGGACGATGCCGAGGCCGATGCCGACGAGCAGGATGCGGAGCAGGTGCTTGTTGGTCAGGATCGCGCCCAGCCCGATCCGGTTCTCGGCGCGCTCCTCCTCGGTGATGTGCTCGACCTCGCCGAGCTCGGCGATCGCACGGTCCTCGGAGCGCACCGTCTTGAGCACCTCGAGGGCCTCCGCGTGCCGGCCCTTCTCGACGAGCCAGCGCGGGGACTCCGGCATCCGGAGCATGCCGATGAACAGCGCCACGGCCGGCAGCGCGCAGATCGCGAACATGATCCGCCAGACGCCGGTGACGTCGCTGAAGACGTTGCCGATGATCGCGTTGATCACGAACGCGGAGAGCTGGCCGATCACGATGGCCACCTCGTTGCGTCCCGCGATCGAGCCGCGGATCTCGTACGGGGCCATCTCCGCGAGGAAGACGGGCACCACCGCCGAGGCGCCGCCCACGGCCAGGCCGAGCAGGACGCGCCCGAGCACGAGGATCTCGTAGTTGGGGGTGAGCACGACGACCAGGGTCCCGACGAAGAACAGGACGGCCAGCAGGAGGATGGTCTTCCGGCGCCCCCAGGCGTCCGAGAGGCGTCCGCCGGACAGCGCGCCGACGGCGGCGGCGAAGACGAGCGAGCTGGTGACCACGCCCTCGGTGAACGGGGTGAGGCCGAGCTCCTCCGACATCGGGCGGAGCGCGCCGTTGATCACGCCGGTGTCGTAGCCGAAGAGCAGGCCGCCGAAGCAGGCGACGACGGAGATGAGACCGAGGCGCTTGCGATGCGGCCCGGACGTGAGGGGAGGCAGCGTGGCTGCTGCTTCCCGGGGTGAGGAGGTGGCCATCGGGAGTTCCTTTGCTCGGACGCAACCGGTGCGCTCTGCACGGTGCTGACGGGTCGGACGGGTCACTCCGTGCGTGACGCACGTCTCAGTGGTCCTGATGTCATTATGTTAGGACATATGACCGGGGTGGGGAACCCCGGCGGGCAGATTCTTGTGATCGCCGCAACATTTCTCCGCCACGGTCCTGCCCGGGTCGGAGCCGGAGGGGCGCACGGCGACAGGGGCCCCGGCCGACGCCGCTAGACGAACAGCAGCACCGCCACGGCCGCGGGGGCCGTCCAGCGCAGCGACCTGCCGGTGAGGTTGTGCACCACGCCCAGCAGCGTGCAGCAGACCACGGCCGTGGCGACCGAGGCCCAGCCGCCCAGGACCAGCCCGGGCAGGGCGAGCAGGAGCCCGAGAACGAGCCCGCCCACCGGGGCGACCCGTGCCCAGGGGGCCGGCCGGCGCAGCTCCACGGCCCGCTGCACGCACGTCACGACCAGTGCGAGGAGCAGGGCCCGCCCCACGTGGTAGGCGGCGAAGCCCACCATGCCGAGCCACGCGCCCGCGCCGTACTCCGCGTAGAGGTCCAGGTAGAGCTGGATCGGCTGCACGCGCCACTCGCCCACGAGGAAGACGGGCAGGATCACCCCGAGCAGGACGGCCAGCACGAAGACGACGAGGGCCGTGGTGGTCCGCCGGTGGTCGACCGCGGAGGAGGGGGCGGGGTCCGAGGGCGCAGGGACCGCGGGGTCCGCCGCCCGGTGGCGCAGCCACGCCACGAGGCCCCGCTGGATCGCGAGCCACGCCGCGCCGAGGGTCAGCCAGGTGACGACCTGCCAGCCCAGCGGGTATACGTCGGGGATCCCGCCGGTGAAGGTGAGCACCGTGCCGTCGACCACGGCCTCCAGTCCGAGGGCCACGAACGCGAAGGTCGCGATCGAGACGAGGAAGCCGGCATCGGCAGGGGCGAACGCCCGGTTCTCGGGGGAGTCGACAGAGCTCATGGGGCCAGTCAATCAAGAATCGCCGGGCCGCACGCGCGCGCCCCCGGTTGTGGCCGCAGTTTCAGCATGCACTACAGTCTCGTACAGGGAGTGCACCGGTACGTCCCGCGCCCGGAACGGCTCCGCGGAACGGCCCGGACGCATCCTGCCGGCCCCGGCCGGGAGGATGCTGAGTGCTCCGTTCACCACCAGGTCGGAGGACGACCCGCACACTGCCCGGGTCGCCGCCGCCCACGACTTCGACGAAGAAGGGCATTCACCCGTGGACCTGTTCGAATACCAGGCACGCGACCTGTTCGAGAAGCACGGCGTCCCCGTGCTCCAGGGCATCGTCGCGACCACCCCCGAAGAAGCAAGGGCCGCCGCCGAGAAGATCGGCGGGGTCACCGTCGTGAAGGCGCAGGTCAAGGTCGGAGGCCGCGGCAAGGCCGGCGGCGTCAAGGTCGCCAAGACCGCCGACGAGGCCTACGAGTACGCCCAGCAGATCCTCGGCATGGACATCAAGGGCCACACCGTCCACCGCGTCATGATCGCCCAGGGCGCGGACATCGCGGAGGAGTACTACTTCTCGATCCTGCTGGACCGTGCCAACCGCTCCTACCTGGCCATGTGCTCCGTCGAGGGCGGCGTGGAGATCGAGCAGCTCGCCGTCGAGCGGCCCGAGGCCCTCGCCCGCGTCGAGGTCGTCCCGACCGAGGGCATCACCGAGGCCAAGGCCCAGGAGATCGTCCGCGAGGCGAAGTTCGACGACGAGACCGCCGCGAAGGTGGTCCCCGTGCTCGTGAAGCTGTGGGACGTCTTCAAGAAGGAGGACGCCACGCTCGTCGAGGTCAACCCGCTGGTGAAGACCGGCGACGGGCAGGTCATCGCTCTCGACGGCAAGGTCACCCTCGACGAGAACGCGGAGTTCCGCCAGCCGGAGCACGCCTCCCTCGCCGACAAGTCCAGCGCCGACCCCCTCGAGGAGAAGGCCAAGGAGCACGACCTCAACTACGTCAAGCTCGACGGCGAGGTCGGCATCATCGGCAACGGCGCGGGCCTGGTGATGTCCACCCTGGACGTCGTCGCCTACGCCGGCGAGAAGCACGGCAACGTCAAGCCGGCCAACTTCCTGGACATCGGCGGCGGGGCCTCGGCCGAGGTCATGGCCGCGGGCCTGGACGTGATCCTCAACGACCCGCAGGTGAAGTCCGTGTTCGTCAACGTCTTCGGCGGCATCACCGCGTGCGACGCCGTGGCCAACGGCATCGTGAAGGCCCTCGAGATCCTCGGGGACGAGGAGGACAAGCCGCTCGTGGTCCGCCTGGACGGCAACAACGTCGAGGAGGGCCGGCGCATCCTGGCCGGCGCCAACCACCCGCTCGTCACCCTCGCCGAGACCATGGACGAGGGCGCGGACAAGGCCGCCGAGCTCGCCCACGCCGCCAACTGATCCGCCGACCGGACGAACACTTCTAAGGAACGAACAGCAATGTCAATCTTTTTGAACAAGGACTCCAAGGTCATCGTTCAGGGCATCACCGGCGGCGAGGGCACCAAGCACACCGGCCGCATGCTCGCGGCGGGGACGCAGGTCATGGGCGGCGTCAACGCCCGCAAGGCCGGCACCACCGTGGCCCACCAGGACAAGGACGGCAACAGCGTCGAGCTGCCGGTCTTCGGCACCGTCGCCGAGGCCGTCGAGAAGACCGGCGCGGACGTGTCGATCGTCTTCGTGCCGCCGGCCTTCACGAAGGACGCCGTGATCGAGGCCATCGACGCCTCGGTCCCGCTGGTGGTCGTCATCACCGAGGGCATCCCGGTGCAGGACTCCGCCGAGTTCTGGGCCTACGCGAAGTCGAGGACCGGTGCGGACGGCAAGCAGACCACCCGCATCATCGGCCCGAACTGCCCCGGCATCATCACCCCGGGCGAGTCGCTCGTCGGCATCACCCCGGCGAACATCACCGGCAAGGGCAAGATCGGCCTGGTCTCCAAGTCCGGCACCCTGACCTACCAGATGATGTACGAGCTGCGCGACATCGGCTTCACCACCGCCATCGGCATCGGCGGCGACCCGGTCATCGGCACCACCCACATCGACGCCCTCGAGGCGTTCGAGGCGGACCCCGAGACCGAGGCCATCGTGATGATCGGCGAGATCGGCGGCGACGCCGAGGAGCGCGCCGCGGACTTCATCAAGGCGAACGTCTCCAAGCCGGTCGTCGGCTACGTCGCCGGCTTCACCGCTCCCGAGGGCAAGACCATGGGCCACGCCGGCGCCATCGTCTCCGGCTCCTCGGGCACGGCGCAGGCCAAGAAGGAGGCCCTCGAGGCCGCGGGCGTGAAGGTCGGCAAGACCCCGTCCGAGACCGCCCAGCTGATGCGGGAGATCTTCGAGACGAAGTGATCCGGCGGGCTCCGGCCCGTCGACCCAGCACCCGGGGAAGGCCCCGTCCGCGAACACCGTGGACGGGGCCTTCCCTGTGCGCCGAGCCGGCCGAGGAGTCAGAGCCGGCCTTCGAGGAACTGCGCGACGCCCTCGCCGAAGGACCAGTCCTCGCGGGTGTTCTCGGTGACGGAGACGATGAGGTCCTGCGGGTCCAGCCCGGTGCGGGCGCGGAGGCGGTCGGCCAGGGCCCGGTACATGGCCTGCTTCTGGGCCTCGCTGCGGCCCTGCTGGACCACCTGGACGATGACGAGGTCGTCGGTGCGGGTGAAGCCGAGGCCGGTGTCCTCGGCGATGATCTGGCCGGGCCGGTGCTCGGTGATGATCTGGTAGCGGTCGCGGGGCGGGGCCGCGAAGGTGTCGAGCATGACGTCCTGGACGGTGTCGGCGAGCTCGCGGAGCTGTTCGGGGGTTCGACGGTCTTCGATGACGTCGATGCGCACGAGGGGCACGGGTGGGTCCTTCCGGTGGATGGCACGTGGTGGATGACTGTTCCACCGTGCTCGAAAGTATGTCAAGACATTACGACAAAGAAAAGACCTGATGGGCGTCCCTTGCCCCCTCCGGTGGCCCCGAATCGGGTCTCGGGGATCGCCGGGCGCGCAGTTAGACGGTATGTCTTTACAAACTGACCTGATGTCGTATTCTGGTTGTGATCCGGACCACTGATCGGCCGGGCGCACGGGATCCGCACCGTGACGCCGGTCCAGCACCAGAAAGCAGGTCACCATGGCGCAGCAGAGCGCGACCTCCACGACCGCCGGCGCGGCGGCACAGCAGCAGAACCCCGTCCTCATCGGCACCGCCCCCGACTCCTGGGGCGTGTGGTTCGCCGACGACCCGAAGCAGACCCCCTGGGAGCGCTTCCTCGACGAGGTCGCCGAGGCGGGCTACTCCTGGATCGAGCTGGGTCCCTACGGCTACCTGCCCACGGACCCCGCCCGGCTCGCCGACGAGCTCGCCCAGCGCAACCTGAAGGTCTCGGCGGGCACCGTCTTCACGGCGTTCCATCGCGGCGCCGGTCAGTGGCAGGAGGCGTGGGAGCCCGCGCGGAAGGTCGCCGAGCTGACTGCCGCCATGGGCGGCGAGCACATCGTGGTGATCCCGGCCATGTGGCGGGACGACGTGACGGGCCAGGCGCTCGAGAACGAGCACCTGAGCACCGAGCAGTGGAACGCTCTGTGCGAGGGCCACGACCGGCTGGGGAAGGTGCTGCGCGAGGACTTCGGTCTGCAGCAGCAGTTCCACTCCCACGCCGACTCCCACGTGTGCGGCCAGCCCGACATCGAGACCTTCCTGCAGCGCACCGACCCCGAGCTGGTCACCCTCTGCCTGGACACCGGCCACGCCGAGTACGGGGGAGCGTCCTCCGTGGACCTCATCCGCCGCTACCCCGAGCGGATCGGCTACCTGCACCTGAAGCAGATCGACCCCGTGGTCCTCGAACGCGTGCGCCGGGAGAACCTGACCTGGGCCGCGGCCAACCTCGCCGGTGTCATGGTCGAGCCGCCCGCCGGCCTGCCGGACCTCGCGGAGGTCATCGCGGAGGTGGAGAAGCTGGAGCGGCCGGTCTTCGGCATCGTCGAGCAGGACATGTACCCCGTCTCCTCCTTCGATGTCCCGCTGCCCATCGCCACCCGCACGCGCTCCTACCTGCTGGGCTGCGGCTCCCGCACCCGCGTCCGCTGACCCGTCCGCGCACCACAGACCTGGAGATCCGCCCATGAAGATCGCCCTCGATCCCACCCCGTTCCATTCCACCCACTCCCTGCTCGAGTTCCCGCAGCTCGCCGCGGACCTGGGCTACGACCACCTGCAGCTCACGCCGCACGCCGACTTCCTGCCCTTCTTCGGCCACCCCAAGGCCGACGACCGGCTCGTCGCGGACCTGCGGGCGGCCTGCCGTGCCGCCGGGGTGCAGATCGCCTCCGTGCTGCCCGTGCTGCGCTGGTCCTCCCCGGACCCCGACGCCCGTGAGGCCGCCGTGCGGTACTGGAAGCGCGCCGTCCGGATGACGGTGGACCTCGGGGTGCAGCAGATGAACACCGAGTTCTCCGGCCGGCCCGAGCTCTCCGAGGAGTCCGAGCGCGCGTTCTACCGCTCCATGGAGGAGCTCCTGCCGCTCGTCGAGGCGGAGGGCGTGCACATCGCGATCGACCCGCACCCCGACGACTTCGTGGAGCAGGGCCTGGCGGCGTGGCGGGTGATCCGGGGCGTGAACTCCCCGAACCTCGGCTTCGCCTACGTGGCCCCGCACACCTTCCACATGGAGGACGCACCCCTGGACATCATGGCCGCGGTGGGCGACCGCCTGCGCGTGGTGCACGTGGCGGACACGATGGACCACCACCGCTCGCACGGGCTGCGCTACATCACCAACCCTCCGGGCAACGCGGCCCGGGTGCACCAGCACCTGAAGATCGGGGACGGTGACGTCGACTGGGACGAGTTCTTCGGCGGGCTGGCCGCCAACGGCTTCCTCGACCGGGCGGACTCCGTGATGGTCTCCTCGGTCTTCGCCGAGGACGAGAGCGCGATGGAGGTCTCCCGCTACCAGCTGGCCCAGATGACCGAGCGCGCCGAGGCGGCCCGGAAGGCCGCCGCCCGCACCCCGCAGCACACCGAGCAGAGGACGGAGGCCCACGCGTGAGCTACGACGTCGTGACCCTGGGACGCATCAGCGTCGACATCTACCCCGACGACGTGGGCGTCGGACTCGAGGACGTGACCACGTTCCGCAAGTACCTCGGCGGTTCGCCCTCCAACGTGGCGGTCGCCGCGGCCCGCCACGGCGAGTCCACCGCGGTGATCACCCGCACCGGCGACGACCCGTTCGCCACCTTCCTGCACCGCGAGCTCACCCGCTACGGCGTGGACGACCGGTTCGTGAGCGCCGTGCCGGGGCTGCAGACCCCCGCCACGTTCTGCGCGATCCGCCCGCCCGAGGACTTCCCGCTGTACTTCTACGGACGCTTCCCCACGGCCCCGGACCTGCAGATCCGGCCCGAGGAGATCGACACCGAGGTCGTGGCCGACACGCGGATCCTGTGGTCCACCGTCACGGGCCTGTGCCAGGAGCCGTCCCGGGCGGCCCACTTCGCCGCCCACGAGGCCCGTCCCCGTGAGCAGCTGCGGGCCGACCAGCACACGATCCTGGACCTCGACTACCGGCCCATGTTCTGGGAGTCCGAGGAGGACGCCCGCGCGCAGGTCCACGAGCTGCTCGGCCACGTGACCATCGCCATCGGCAACGACAAGGAGTGCGCGGTGGCCGTGGGGGAGGGCACCCCCGACGAGCAGGCCGACCGGTTGCTGGAGGCCGGCGTGCGGATCGCCGTCGTCAAGCTCGGCCCCGAGGGGGTCATGGCCAAGACCCGCGACGAGCGCGTGGTCTCGGCCCCCGTCCCGGTGGAGACCGTCAACGGCCTCGGCGCCGGCGACTCCTTCGGCGGGGCCTTCTGCCACGGCATCAACCAGGGCTGGAGCCTCGAGCAGGTCCTCGACTACGCCAACGCCTCCGGCGCGATCGTGGCCTCGAAGATCTCGTGCTCCGACGCCATGCCCACCCCCGCCGAGGTCTTCCAGCTGCTGCGCGAGCGCGGCCGCGCCGTACCCGAAGGAGCCACCCGATGACCACGACCACCCCCCTCGAGCTCGACACGGCGGACCCCCGCCGCTACGAGCACCTGACCCGGGTCCGGCTGGAGGACCCGCGCGCCGTCCAGCGCGCCGCCGACTCCCGCCGTCGTCACCCCGGACCCGTGCACGGGCGGCAGAACTTCGTCGTCGCCGCGGACCACGCGGCCCGCGGCGCCCTGCGGGTGCGCGGCGAGGCCGACGCCATGGCCGACCGGCGCAGCCTGCTCGACCGGCTGCAGATCGCCCTGGCGGACCCCCAGGTGGACGGTGTGCTCGCCTCCCCGGACGTGCTGGACGACCTGCTGCTGCTCGGGGCGCTCGAGGGCAAGCTCGTCTTCGGCTCCATGAACCGCGGCGGTCTGCCCGGCCTCGTCAACGAGATCGACGACCGCTTCACGGGGCACACGGCCGAGGCCCTGGACCGGATCGGCGCCGACGGCGGCAAGATGCTCACCCGCATCTGCTTCGAGGACCCGCACACCACCTCCGTGCTGGAGAACACCGCCAAGGCGGTGGACTCCCTGGCCGCCCTGGGGCTCATCGCGATGGTGGAGCCGTTCATCTCCCGGATCACCGGCACCGGCATCGTCAACGACCTCTCCGCCGACGCCGTGATCCAGTCCGTGGCGATCGCCCAGGGGCTCGGGGGAACCTCCGCGCACACGTGGATGAAGCTGCCCGTGGTCGAGGACATGGAGCGCGTCATGGCGGCCACCACCCTGCCCACGGTCCTGCTGGGCGGCGACCCGAGCGGCCGGCCCGACGAGGTCTTCGCGACCTGGGAGGCCGCCCTCGCGCTGCCCGGCGTGCAGGGCCTGACCGTCGGCCGCACCCTCCTCTACCCCGAGGACGGCGACGTCGCCGGCGCCGTGGCCACCGCCGCGTCCCTGCTCAAGGGGCACACCGTCGAGGAAGGAGCCGCCCGATGAGCACCCGCACCCTCTCCGTCTCCCAGGCGCTCGTGGAGTTCCTGGCCAACCAGTGGACCGTCGACCGGATCGGTGCCGAGGAGTACCGGCAGCGCACGATCCCGGGCATGTTCGGCATCTTCGGCCACGGCAACGTGGCCGGGGTGGGGCAGGCCTTGAAGCAGTACCAGGCCCAGGACCCCGCCCTGATGCCCTACTACCAGGGCCGCAACGAGCAGGCCCAGGTGCACCAGGCCGTCGGCTACGCCCGGCACACCCGGCGCCGGGCCACCTTCGCGGTGTCCACCTCGATCGGCCCCGGCGCCACCAACATGGTGACCGGCGCCGCCCTGGCCACCACGAACCGGCTGCCCGCGCTGCTGTTCCCCTCGGACCAGTTCGCCTCCCGGCGCCCGGACCCGGTTCTCCAGCAGCTCGAGCGCCCCGACGCCAACGACATCACCGTCAACGACGTCTTCCGGCCGGTGTCCCGCTACTTCGACCGCGTCTGGCGGCCGGAGCAGCTCTTCTCGGCGCTGCTCAACGGCATGCGGGTGCTCACGGACCCGGCCGAGACCGGCGCCGTGACGATCGCGCTCCCGCAGGACGTGCAGGCCGAGCCGCTGGAGGTGCCCGAGGAGTTCCTCGCCCCCCGGGAGTGGCGGATCCGCCGGCCGGCGCCCGAGGAGGAGGACGTCCGCGCGGCCGTCGCGGCGATCCGTGCGGCCGAGCGGCCCGTGGTCATCGCCGGCGGCGGGGTGCACTACTCCTTCGCCACCGAGGCGCTGGCCGAGTTCGCCGAGACCACCGGGATCCCCGTGACCTACACCCAGGCGGGCGTGGGGGTCATGGACTGGGACCACCCGCTGTGCCTCGGGGCCGTCGGCTCCACCGGCTCCACGGCCTCCAACGCCGTGGTCGCCGACGCCGACCTGGTGATCGGCATCGGCACCCGGTACGAGGACTTCACCACCGCGTCCCGCACCGCGTTCCAGCACCCGGACGTGCGCTTCGTCAACATCAACGTCGCGGCGTTCGACGCCTACAAGCAGGGCACCGCCGTGCCGGTCGTCGCCGACGCCCGCAAGACGCTCGTCGCGCTGACGCAGGCGCTGGGCGGGTACCGGGTCGGTGCGGACCTCGCGGCGACCGTCGAAGCCGAGAAGCAGCGCTGGGACGCGACCGTGGACGCGGCGTTCTCCGAGCGGCACCTGCCGCTGCCCAGCCAGAACGAGATCATCGGGGCCGTCAACGAGGCCATGGACGACCGGGACGTCGTCGTGTGCGCGGCGGGCTCGCTGCCCGGTGACCTGCACAAGATGTGGCGGGTCAAGGACGCCTTCGGCTACCACGTCGAGTACGCGTTCTCCTGCATGGGTTACGAGATCGCCGGCGGGCTCGGGGTCAAGCGGGCCGCCGTGGCCGAGGCCCAGCGGGCCGGGACGCCGCAGGACGCGCGCGACGTCGTCGTCATGGTCGGGGACGGCTCCTACCTGATGATGCACACCGAGCTCGTCACGGCCGTGGCCGAGGGGCTCAAGCTCGTGGTGGTGCTGATCCAGAACCACGGCTACGCCTCGATCGGCGCGCTCTCGGAGCAGCTGGGGTCCCAGCGCTTCGGCACGAAGTACCGCTACCTCGACGGGGCCCGGCACAGCTTCGACGACGGCTCGACGCTGCCGATCGACCTCGCCACGAACGCCGAGTCCCTCGGCGTGCGCGTGCTGCGGGTCGAGCCCGGCGAGGGCGTGATCGACCGGCTGCAGCGGTGCGTGGCCGAGGCCAAGGCCGTGCCCGAGGGCTCCGGTCCCGTGCTCGTGCACGTGGAGTCGGACCCGCTGATCGACGCGCCCAGCTCCGAGTCCTGGTGGGACGTGCCCGTCACGGGCACCGCCACCCTCGAGTCCACGAACGAGGCCTACGAGGTCTACCAGCAGCACAAGGCCCGGCAGCGTCCGCTGCTGGGGAACTGAAGGAGGAGTCCCATGACCCAGCAGATCGACAGGACCGACCAGCAGATCCAGCACGTCGAGCACTTCATCGCCGGGGCCCGCACGCCCGGCACCGGTGACCGCACCCAGGAGATCTACAACCCCGCCACCGGGCAGGTGTCCGGCATCCTGCACCTGGCCACCGACGAGGACCTGCAGACCACGGTGGCCGCGGCCCGGGCGGCCGCCGACTCGTGGGGCGACGTGTCCCTGGCCAAGCGCACCGCCGTGCTGTTCAAGTTCCGCGAGCTCGTGGCCGCCCACACCGACGACCTCGCCGCCCTGATCACCGCCGAGCACGGCAAGGTGCTCTCCGACGCCAAGGGCGAGGTGGGCCGCGGCCTCGAGGTCGTCGAGTTCGCCTGCGGGATCGCCGAGCAGCTCAAGGGGGAGTACTCCGACCAGTTCTCCACCGGCATCGACGTCTACTCCTTCCGCCAGCCCCTCGGCGTGGTCGCGGGCATCACCCCGTTCAACTTCCCCGTCATGGTGCCGCTGTGGATGGCCCCGGTGGCGATCGCCACCGGCAACGCCTTCATCCTCAAGCCTTCCGAGCGGGACCCCTCCCCGGCCCTGCTGATCGCCGAGCTGTGGCAGCGGGCCGGACTGCCGGACGGGGTGTTCCAGGTGCTGCACGGCGGCAAGGAGGCCGTGGACGGGCTGCTGACCCACCCGGACGTGGACGGCATCTCGTTCGTGGGCTCCACCCCGATCGCGCAGTACGTGCACGAGACCGCGACCAAGCACGGCAAGCGCGTCCAGGCCCTCGGCGGGGCGAAGAACCACGCGATCGTGCTGCCGGACGCCGACATGGACTCCGCGGCCGACAACCTCACCGCGGCCGCCTTCGGCTCCGCCGGGGAGCGCTGCATGGCCGTGTCCGTGGCCGTGGCCGTCGGCGAGGCCGCGGACCTGCTCGTGGACAAGCTCGCCGCCCGCGCCAAGGACATCACCGTGGGCAACGGCATGGACGCCTCCTCCGACATGGGCCCCGTCATCACCCCCGCGTCCCGGGACCGCGTGCGCCGGATCGTCACCGCCGCCGAGCAGGACGGCGCCGCCGTCGTCGTGGACGGCCGCGACCTGATCGTGGCCGACCACGAGGACGGCTTCTTCGTGGGCCCCACCGTCCTGGACAGGGTCCGGAAGGACATGGCCGCCTACGAGGAGGAGATCTTCGGGCCCGTCCTCGTGGTGCTGCGCGTGGACACCCTGGACGAGGGCATCGAGGTCATCAACGCCAACCCGTACGGCAACGGCACCGCGATCTTCACCTCCTCCGGCGCCTACGCCCGCCAGTTCAAGCGGCAGGTGACCGTGGGCATGATCGGCGTCAACGTCCCGATCCCCGTGCCCGTCGCCTGGCACTCCTTCGGCGGCTGGAAGGCCTCGCTGTTCGGCGACCACCACATCTACGGGCCCGACGGCGTGCGCTTCTACACCCGCGGCAAGGCCGTCACCGAGCGGTGGCCCGAGCCGCACCACGCCTCGGGGGCGTCCTTCGCCTTCCCGTCCTCGTCCGACCACTGACCCGCACGCCACCCCGCTCCCGCTTTTCGAAGGCGTTTTGCATCCTGGCGTCAGATATTCCTGCTGATTCCACTGCGTTTGCCGGTGCCGTTGTTTTGGTGCGGTTGCCGGTGATGACGGTGCCCTCCTGGGTGAGGTCCACGCAGAGCATGCCGTCCTCCATGAAGGGTTTCCATCGTCTGGTGGCGGTGGTGTCGATGCTAGATCGGAAGAGCGTCGTGTAGGGAAAGAGTGTAGATCTCG